>NZ_JAYJLD010000033.1 GCF_035282765.1 Ferviditalea candida
ATTTTTCCGATTTTTTGCCCCCCTAGGGGGGCAACCTTATCCCTATTACTGGGGAATTTTTAACTGATTATTTTGGGGAATTCTATTTCGGTCTTGACAGAGCGCGGCGGCCTGCGCTTTATCCCGGGCATTTTGGCAAGCCACATGGCCAAAAACGTCAGCGCCTTTTACGGGGCGGAGAGCTACTACGTCTACGAAAACGGCGTGTACAAGGCGGCGTCCGACTTGCAGGCGGCGGCCAAGGTGCGCGGGCATCTCATCGAGCGGTACGCCACCATGTCCGCAATCAACGATACGGAGGG
Source organism: Ferviditalea candida (assembly GCF_035282765.1). Classification (GTDB taxonomy): domain Bacteria; phylum Bacillota; class Bacilli; order Paenibacillales; family KCTC-25726; genus Ferviditalea; species Ferviditalea candida. The sequence continues at coordinate 303 of NZ_JAYJLD010000033.1, forward strand.
TCAGTGGCGGATGCTCATTTACAAGCCCATACGGGAAATCAACTGCAACCCGTTTATCATCAACCTCAAAAACGGGCTGTACAACGTGCTGGACGGTAGCTTCAAGGCGCATACGCCTGAGTATTATTCCACGGTGCAGCTTAAAGCCTCGTACAATGAAAGCGCGGAGTGCCCGAAATTCATGGCCTTCCTTCAGGGCATCCTGGGAGACGCGGAAATCCGTCTGATTCAGGAGATCTTCGGATACCTCCTCATCCCGGTCAACAAGGCGCAGAAGAGCTTCGTGCTGGTGGGCACGCCCAACGCGGGCAAATCGACGCTTCTTTCAGTGGCGCAGGAAATCCTGCTCGGGAGCGAAAACGTCAGCAACATCCCGTGGCAGTCGCTCTCCGACCGCTTCAAGACGGCGGAACTGTTCGGCAAGCTTGCCAACATCTTTGCCGACCTGCCGTCAAAAAGCGTAGACGACAATGGCATTTTCAAAGCCTTGACCGGCGAGGACTACATCACCGCCGAGCGCAAGAACAAGAACCCGTTCAGCTTCAAGCCCTACGCCAGGCTGCTTTTTTCCTGCAACGAGATCCCCCGCAACTACGGCGACCGAAGCGAGGGGTTCTACCGCAGGCTTGTGATTATACGCTTCGAAAACCCGGTGCCGCCTGAAAAAAGGGATCCGAACCTCATAGAAAAGCTTGCCTCGGAGCGCGACGGCATCTTCATGTGGGCGCTTGAGGGGCTGAAGCGTCTGATTGCAAACGGCTATGCGTTTTCGGAAACGGAAAGCACAAAAGCGGAGCTTCAAAGATACAAGGTGGAGAGCAACAGCGCCCTTTCGTTCGTGGAGGAATGCTGCGTGCTGGATAATGAGGCGGAATGCGTCAGGGAGGAGCTTTTCCAGGCATACCGGGACTATTGCCTGAAAAACGGCTTCAAGCCGATGTCCCAGGCCAACTTCAACAAGGATATTGAAAGCCTGGGCGAGCGCGTGGAGCGCGGGCTTGAAAAGATCAGCCGCCGCAAAACATGGCGCGGCATACGCTTGGAGGGTTGATGATTGATGAGAATGTGCAAACATAGCGAACGGGTCTGGGTCAAAAACGAACGGGTTGCGAACCACTTTAAAACGCATAAAAGCATTGCAATATCGGGCTTTGAACGGGGTGAACCACTTTTTCCTATTTCTTATATAGGAACCAGAACAGCAAGGGGTATATAGAGAGAAAATAATATATATAAAAGAATATGGATAAAAACCCGTTCAACCCGTTCAAACCGGCATAAATACTGGATTTTCAGCGCCCAAAACCGGTTCGCGACCCGTTCGCTCCCGTTCAGGAACTAAGGAGCGGAGTTATGGCGGAAAGAGATATCGTAAACGCAATCATGCGGTATTTAAAGTCTGTGCCGGAATGCTTCTGCTGGAAGGAGCACGGCGGCATGTACGGCACAGCCGGTCTGCCGGACATTATCTGCTGCATTAAAGGCAGGTTTGTCGCCTTTGAGGTGAAAACGCCGTCCGGCAGGCTGACAAAGCTTCAGGAAGCGACGATGCGTAAAATCAGAGAGGCAAAGGGCGAAGCCTTCAAGGTAACAAGCGTCGAGGATGTCAAGGTTATTCTTGATGCTTTGGAGGTGCCTTCCCATGATGATAGCCTGGGCATATTTGGACAAGAAATCGGCGGCGGTTGACGCGCTGAAGGATTACGCCAGCATGAAATATATCATCCAAAACCATCACTGCGAGCTTGAGGAGGCCATGGAACGGATGACTTCGCTTCCATCCTCCCTGCCGGACGGCCGGCCGAGGGCGAAAAACCCGAAAGCGGGCGAAGCGCGGCTGGCGGCCTCGCTTGACGAGATAGACGTTCTCAAGGAGCGGTACCGGAGGGCGCTGGAATACATGGAGTGGTTCCAGCCCGCCTGGGACGCCCTGACGGAGGACGAGCAGTTCGTCCTGTCGGAGTTTTACTGCGGCGGCGATGTGCGGCAGACCGACGCGGTCGGGAATATCTGCGAGCGGTTCCACATCGAGCGCTCGTCCGCCTACAACAAGAAGAACAGGGCGCTGTCCCGGCTGGCGCTTTTGCTGTACGGCAAATGAGTAATTTCGTGGACGACTTTTGCAGTTGAGGGTGCTATACTGGTAGCATGAAATAAAATGTTAAATCCGAAGAAGCCTTTGGGGTATATGCCCTGAGGGCTTTTTCTGTGCATAGGAGATGGAGCTATGCCAAGAAAACCGAAGCGCCCGTGCAGCTATCCCGGCTGTGCGGAGCTGACGGACGGAAGATACTGCGATAAGCATCAAAAACAAGCTGACTCATACTACAACAAATATGAGCGCGACCCGGCAATACGAAAACGCTACGGCAGGACATGGAAGCGCATCCGGGACAGGTACATAGCGGAGCATCCGCTTTGCGAGGAATGCAAAAAGGCCGGAAGGCTCACTCCAGCCGAAGAGGTGCATCATATTATCCCTTTGTCCAGAGGCGGAACCAATGAGGACGGCAACCTTATGAGCCTGTGCACGAGATGCCACTCGGCGATAACGGCGAAAGAAGGCGGGCGGTGGGGATAAAGAAAGGCCGCCTTGCGGCGGCGCTTTCAATCAAACTGCCTGAGAAATGCGGCGGGCTCTTTTGCGGGAACCGGCGAGGCGGCAAAGTCGGCGGTGTTGCGCGTGACGATGCAGGCTGCTTTGATGCGCCTGGCGCACTGCGCGGCAAGCGCGTCCTCGTAGTCCGTCATGTCAAGCTCCATCGCGCCGAGCACGTCCGCTTTCCCGACGTCGGCTATATCCAGAACGGAGCACAGCGTCCTGATGGCTTCCAGCGTTTTCTCCCTCCCGGCCGCTTTCCTCACCACATAGTAGATGTCGGTAACGGCGCTGGCAGTCAGAAAGCCTTCGACCTCGCCGCTTCTGCAGAGTTCCAGCACCCGTTCGGCGTGATCCGCGAAAGGCGTCCGGTCGACAAGGTAGTCGATGATGACGTTGGTGTCAATTAGGATCTTCATTGTACCTTGCCAGCCTTTCCTCGCGTATCTCCTCCCGGGTGACATCGACTCCCTTTAAAATGCCGCGCAGGGATTTAATTGCGTCTTTCTTCATGCTTTCGACGTTTGTAAGGAGCGCGACGTCCTTGCCGTTGCGGGTGATGATGATGTCCTCGACCGCGGCGCGCTCGATATACTTGCCCATGTTCATTTTTAGTTCGGTGGCTGAAACGCGCATGTCGTTCACTCCTTTCGCTTGCGCTGTGTTCAATTATATTATATGCATATTGTTCGATTTAGTCAATAATATTCTGTTCGATTTAATGCGACGCGGCAGACCATAGGGGGGTCAAAATCTCCGGTGGATATGTTTTGTGCAACGGGCGTGGGGTCGCGCGCGAAAAGTCGCGGTTTCAAACGGGGTATATCCCTCGTCGTCGCAAACTGCGCTGTGCTGCGCCCTCCTGACGGCGGGCATTCGCTCCGCTCCGTTACTCCTCCTCTCCCCACAAAGCCTGCGGCTTTGCGGGGGCCCCAATTAATTTTAGAATTGAGGTGATGTGTATGGCAAAGGACGGTACCAGCCGCGGCGGGGCGCGCATTGGCGCGGGACAGAAGAAAAAGCCGCTGGCTGACAAAATTTTGGAAGGAAACCCCGGCAGACGAAAGCTCATGGTAATGGAATTTACGGATGCTGCGGATCTGGAAGGCCAGAGCATGCCGCCGCCGAGGGAGTATCTCGCCGCAAAGCAAAAGAACGGCAAAACAACTTTGGCGGTGGAAATATACGAAAAGACATGGCAGTGGCTTAAGGAGCGCCGGTGCGAGCATCTTATCCCTGCGCAGCTTATTGAGCAATATGCCCAGAGCGTGGCGCGGTGGATCCAGTGCGAGGAATGCATCACCGAGTTCGGCTTTCTGGCCAAGCATCCGACAACCGGCAACGCCATCCCGTCGCCTTATGTAGCCATGAGCCAAAGCTTTATGAAGCAGGCGAATAACCTGTGGTATCAGATTTACCAAGTTGTGAGGGAAAACTGCGCCAGCGAATTTAAAGGGGCAACTCCCCACGACGACGTGATGGAAAAACTCCTGACCGCAAGAAGAGGTGGTTGATTTGAACATACAGAAAATCAGAGCCGGGCTGTTGAATCCCGCGGCATATAATCCCCGCAAGGATTTAAAGCCAGGCGATAAGGAATATGAAAAACTTAAACGCACGATAGAGGAATTTGGGTGCGTTGAATTAATCGTTTGGAACAAGCGGACAGGCAATGTGGTATCGGGTCATCAGCGGCTTAAAATTCTGCTGGAGTTCGGCTGTACGGAAATTGACTGCGTAGTGGTTGATTTAGATGAACAGAGGGAGAAGGCTCTGAATATTGCCCTCAACAAGATTCAGGGCGAATGGGACGAAAACAAGCTGGCCGAGCTGATGGCCGAGTTGGATGCAGGCGCGTTTGATGTGTCGCTCACAGGATTTGACGCTTCGGAAATCGACGAACTGCTCAATCGCTGGTACTCCAAGGAAGCGGTGCAGGACAGCTTTGACATAGACAAGGCGCACGAGGAAATCATGCAGCGCAAGCCGGTGACCAAGCGGGGCGACATCTGGATTCTTGGGAATCACCGCCTGATGTGCGGCGACTCCGGCAGCGAGGCCGACTTCGCAAAGCTCATGGACGGGGGTCACGCGCAGATGGCAGTTACCTCCCCGCCATACGGAGTGGGCAAAGAATATGAGAAGGCCGGAATCGAGCCGTGGTTTGAAACCGTCCGCCCGGTGATCAAAAATCTGTGCAGGCATGCAGATATTGTTTGCTGGAACTTAGGTGATCTCTATGCTACCGGCTCTCAGTTTATTGAACCCACCAGTGTATATAGCGTGAATATGTTTTTGGACAACGGCTACCGCCCCATATGGATCCGCATCTGGAAGAAGCAAGGACAGAACTTTGGCGTAGGCCCATATCACCTCGTTTCCAATAAACCGGTTCAGCAGTATGAATATATTTCCGCGTTTAGCAAAAACGGCGAGAGCGAGGAATACAACGATCAGGAGTATGTGTGGCTTTCGGCATTTGCCGGGCACAGCTATAAGTTCGTGAAGCGGCTGACCAAGGAGGAGCGTAAGAAGTGGGGCTATGCCGGCATATGGGAGATGACGACTGTCCGGGCAAATAAGGAGCATCCTGCCATGTTCCCAGTGGAGCTTCCATGGCGCTGCATCAAAATGCACAGCGACAAAGGCGGCATTGTGCTGGAACCGTTCTCCGGCAGCGGAACCACTATCATCGCGGCTGAGCAGACCGGGCGCAAATGCTATGCGATGGAGCTGTCGCCTGTATATTGCGATTTGGCGGTTAAAAGGTGGCAAGAGTATGCGAACGAAAAAGCGGTCAGGCTGGAGGGATGAGAATGGAACTGTTAATGATGAAAATAGCGGATTTAAAGCCTCATCCTAAGAATCCCCGCAAGCATCCGGAGGATTTGTTAATAAAACTGGAGGCTTCCATTAGAGAATTTGGGTTTACAAATCCGGTGCTGATCAGCAGCGACAATATGATTCTGGCCGGCCATGCAAGGTGCAAAGCCGCGGCAAGAATGGGAATTCAAGAGGTTCCGGCAGTGAGGCTTGCTTTGGAAGGAGCTAAAGCCGATGCTTATGTCATAGTGGATAATAAATTGAATGAGCTTGCCCAATGGGATACAGAGCTTTTGATGGATTTGATCAAAGACATAGACAACAGCGGCTTTGACGTCTCCCTTACCGGGTTTGACGCTGCGGAGATCGACGAGTTGTTCCGCGATAAAACTGCCGCCAATGTCAAAGAGGACAATTTCAATGCGGAAAAGGCGGCGGCGGAAATCGAAACTCCGGTTACCCAAAAAGGCGATATATGGCTGCTTGGCAGGCACCGGCTTATGTGCGGCGACAGCGCCTTGCTTTCAGATGTGCAAAAGCTGATGGACGGCAAAAAGACGAGGTTTGTTTTCACCGACCCGCCATGGAACGTGGATTACGGTTCGGATACCAGGCACCCAAGCTGGAAGCCGAGGCAAATTCTAAACGACAGGATGAGCACCGAAGAATTCGGCGCTTTTTTATTGAGCGCCTTTAACTGCATGCGCGAGGTTTCGGAGGCGGGGTGCATGACCTATGTGGTGATGTCCGCGCAGGAATGGGGCAACGTTATGAACGCCCTGCGGGAGGCGGGGTACCACTGGTCAAGCACGATTATATGGAAAAAGGACAGCCTGGTACTATCCAGAAAGGACTATCATACCCAGTACGAGCCGATCTGGTACGGCTGGCTTGAGGGGACGCGCCTTTGCCCGCTTAAAGACCGAAAACAGTCGGATGTCTGGGAGATACCCCGCCCGAAAGTGTCGGAGGAACATCCGACCATGAAGCCTGTTTCGCTTGTGGCCAAGACCATGCTCAACAGTTCCCGTGCGGGAGATTTGGCCCTTGACTTGTTCGGCGGTTCCGGCACAACGCTTATCGCCGCCGAGCAGACCGGACGGGTTTGCTTTATGATGGAGCTTGACCCGAAATACTGCGATGTGATTGCAAAGCGCTATGTTTCCCAGTTCGGGGATAACGCCGCATTCCTGCTTCGCGGGGATGAAAAAATTCCGCTCGCAGAAACACAGATCGCTTGAAAATGTCCTTGCTTTCCCTTCAAAACAGAGCGTTAATGTACCCCGCCAAAAAAGAAAGGTGGGATTTTTTTATGGGAATCAGAGCAATTTCAGCTTTTCCGGAGGGAGGTGTACGGAATGAGGAATAACAGCTTCCGCTTTTCACAGAAGGTTGCCGGCCAGGAGAGGAAAGTCATTGCCGCAATAATCGCCGAGGCCCTCGGAGGCCAGGTGCGTTATGCCGGAGCGCCGGGTTTTGCTTATGAGGCAAACGACGGGAGCCCCGCTGGCAGCTGGACGGTTGATAGGGACGGCGTGGTGCATTCGCCGGAAACCGGCCTTGACGAAATCAAAAGCGTCCGGCCGGTGATCGATGCGCTGAATATCGCCGGGCTGTCAGCGGAGGGGAATATGACGATTGCGCTTGCTTTGCACGGTTTTGGCGAGGCGAATCTTGAAAACCTTAAAAATATGCTGGCAAGCAAGGAAACGCTGCTCAAGAAAGCTCTGTCGGCTGACTGTGACATAGAAGTTTCGGCTGAAAACAACGAAATCACATTCCCTTTTTGGAATGCGACTTTAAATGCCGACGAGGTGCAGACGTATATCACGCTGGCAAGGCAGATGGCGGAACAGGCAAAGACGCAGAAGCGCGTGCTGGCTGCCGAAAAACCGGCGGACAATGAAAAGTACGCCTTCCGCTGTTTCCTGCTCCGGCTGGGGTTTATAGGGGATGAATACAGGACCGAGCGCAGGATATTGCTTTCAAAGCTGTCCGGCAACGGGGCGTACCGGAAAGGCAGAGCAAAGGCGGCGGATGAAGATGAATGATTTTCAAAACACCGCCTTCTTTGTGCGGCGTCCGTTTGCAATCGAGGATTTGAGAAAACCGCATCCGCATAAGGAGGAAAAGCCTTTTGCGGTTGTGAAAACCATCGGGCTTTCAAAGATTGACTATGAGAACTTCATTGCCGATCTGTGCGTTGGCCGCCGGTTTATTGAGGAAAACAAAGGGCTTTGCCGCATCGGCGAAGACGGCGTATGGCTCTGCCTGCTGGTGCGGCGGCGGGGACAGCCGGACGGAGTGCTGGTGATGCCGGACGGCACGGATTATCCCAAATACGCCGCATATTATCCGGGAGAGGAGGCAGACGAAGAATGAACAAAAACGGCTTTCCGCCAAAGGAAATAGTACTCCGGCTGCGGGAGCAATACCCGCCCGGATCGCGCGTGGAGCTCATACGCATGGATGATCCGTATGCCGCGCTGAAACCGGGAGATCAAGGCACCGTTTCATTTGTGGATGATATAGGGACTATTTTTGTGGATTGGGACTGCGGTTCAACCCTCGGCGTTGCCTATGGTGAAGACTTGATCCGGCGGCTGTAATGCGCCCAAATGTACACAAATCCCGCCGCGAAAAACTGTTGAAAATCTGGCGGAAACGCATGCAGAATTGCCTTGCTATCCTGTGTTTTCAATGGCCTAATGTACACTGCCAACGGGCAAAAAACACAGGGAAAGCGAGGAGAAAAGCGCAATGCTTGAAACGAGATTTGGAATCGAGGTTGAATTTACAGGGATTACAAGGGCGCAGGCGGCAAAGGTCGCCGCGGAGTTTTTGGGCGGGAGGATCGAAAGCGGAAACGATTATTACAACACGCAGAAAGTTATCGCGCCGGACGGACGGGTCTGGAAATTTATGAGCGACGGCAGCATCCGGACGCAGAAAAAGGAGCGCGGCCGGATTGTGGAGGCGGGCCGGGAATACAGCGTGGAGCTGGTAAGCCCCATACTCACCTACCGGGAGGACATTGAAACCCTGCAGGAGCTGATCAGGAGGCTCCGCAAGGCGGGCGCCTTTGCGGTGCCGAGCTGCTGTGGCATTCATGTTCATATTGAAAGCGCAAACCATACGCCGCGAAGCATCCGCAACTTCATCAACATCATTGCCAGCAAGAACGACCTGCTCTACAAGGCGCTGCAGATTGAGCCGGAAAGGATGCGTTTCTGCAAGAAGATGGACGCGGCGCTGGTGGAGAAGATAAACCGCCGCAAGCCCAAGACCATGGCGGCCATTGAGAGCATCTGGTACGAGGGTTACAGCGAAAGCCGGAGCACCCATTACCACAACAGCAGATACCATTTTCTCAACCTGCACAGCTTTTTCAACGGCAACGGAACAATCGAACTTCGCGGCTTCAACAGCGAGCTCCACGCCGGGAAAATCAGAAGCTACATAGTGCTTGCCCTGGCGCTGAACCATCAGGCGCTGACGCAAAAATGCGCCAGCAGCAAGAAACCGCAGGTCGAAAACGAAAAATTCGCCATGCGCACCTACCTCAACCGCATAGGGCTGATCGGCGACGAGTTCAAAAACTGCCGGGAGCACCTTTGCAAACACCTCGACGGCAACGCGGCATGGCGGTTTCGGGCGGCATAGATAACCGGGCGCTGGGGGCGGAGAGCCGCCCCTTATCCCGCGGCAAACGCAAGGAGGAAGATGCGATGGACAAGGAAAAAGGGACAATTTATTTGGCATACGGAAGCAACCTGAACTTGAAGCAGATGGCATACCGCTGTCCAACGGCAAGAGTGCTTGGACAAGCGAAACTCACAGGCTACCGTCTGCTGTTCCGGGGCGGCAGCGGAAGCGCGGTGGCGACGATAGAAAGGCAAAAAGGCGGAAGCGTACCGGTATTGCTTTGGAGAATCACGCCTTATGACGAGGAAGCGCTGGACCGCTATGAAGGCTATCCGCATCTATACCGTAAAGAAACGGTTAAGGTGCGTTTCAAAGGGCAGTGGGTGTCCGCAATGGCATATATCATGAATGACGGAAGGCCTTTAGGAACGCCGGGCCGCTGCTACTACGAGGTCATCCGGCAGGGATATATGGACGCGGGATTTGATATTTCCGTACTCAATAAAGCGGTGCGGGATTCGGCGGCGCAGGAGACGGCGGAGACATAGGGAAACGCGCTTCCAGTATGGATAATTTCATAGAAATCCGCTTGATAAAGGAGCTTCGGTTAGAGGTTCCTTTTTTCTTGCTCATTTACAGGAAAGGAGGCGGCAAAGCTGCGGAAGCTAAAGCGGTATAAGCCAACAAAGTTTATGGCGGAAGGTTCCCGATATGACAAGGAAGCGGCGGACGCCGCCGTTGCCTTTATCAACTGCCTGAAGCATACCAAGGGCGAATGGTACGGGATGCCCTTTGAACTCATTGACTGGCAGGAGCAGATTGTCCGGGATATATTCGGCGTCTTGAAACCCAACGGATACCGGCAGTTCAACACCGCTTATGTGGAAATCCCAAAGAAGCAGGGGAAACAGCTTGCCCTGGACACGCCTGTTCCCACGCCGGACAGCTGGAAGCGGATGGGGGAACTGAAACAGGGCGACCTTGTATTTGATGAAAACGGAAACCCCTGTTATGTTCTTGCCCTCAGCGAGATTGATGACGCCGAACAGGCATACAGGCTTACGTTCGGTGACGGCAGTTCCATCATTGCCGGGGCAAGGCACCTGTGGAAGGTGCAGGTCATTAACAATGGGCGAAAGGAAAGGCTTCTTCAAACGCAGCAGATGTATGAGGCCTTTTCCGCTTATCGAAAACGCCACAGGGACGCTCCTTTTCGCTCCATATACAGAATACCTGTTGCGGGCGCTTTAAAGCTGCCGGACGCCGAACTGCCGGTAGATCCGTATCTTTACGGCTACTGGCTGGGGAACGGGTGCGCCGCCAAGCCGGAGATAACGGTTCGCACATGCGATGTCGCGGGTGTGCTCAAAAGGATACCATATGAAGTTTCTTCCCTATGGAAAAACGTCGGCGACAGCGTGGTTGTGCGCATACCCGTTTTGAAAAGCGTATTATTAAATTCCCATCACAGCAAGCATATTCCTTTGGAGTATTTAAGGGCTTCCGAAAATCAGCGCTGGGAACTTTTGCAGGGGCTTATGGATTCCGACGGCTGCATAGGGAAATTAAAAGCGCAAAGCACCTATGTCAGCACGGAAAGACAGCTTGCCTTGGACGTCCGTGAACTGTTGTGGAGCCTCGGCATAAAAAACTCAATGACGGAAAGCCCGTCAATGCGCTGCGGCAAGCCTACCGGCAGAACGCTTTATACCATCAGGTTCACGTCATTTGCCGATCTGCCCACAAGCGGGCTTGCCAGGAAACTATGCCGCCGCAAGGAAACAGCCTCATCCCCGACCCGCTCCAATTACCACTACATCCATTCCATAGAGCCTGTAAAGGAGCGCATACCAATGCGGTGCATTCAGGTGAGCTCGCCGTCCCGCCAGTATTTGGCAGGGCCTTCCATGGTGCCTACGCACAATTCCGAGCTTGCGGCGGCCATCGCCCTATACCTGACCTGCGGCGATTTCGAGCATGGCGGCGAGGTGTATGGCTGCGCTTCCGATAGGCAGCAGGCTTCCATCGTATTTGACGTGGCGGTGGATATGGTGGAGCAATGCCCTGCGTTAAAGTCCCGTATTAAGCCGATATTGTCGAGAAAACGGCTGATTTACAGGCCGCTGGGCAGTTTTTATCAGGTGCTTTCAGCGGAGGCGTATACCAAGCATGGGCTGAACGTCCATGGCGTTATCTTTGATGAAATTCATACGCAGCCCAACCGGGAACTGTATGACGTTATGACCAAAGGTTCCGGCGACGCGAGAAAACAGCCGCTGTTTTTCCTGATCACGACGGCAGGAACCGATAGGAACTCCATCTGCTGGGAGGTGCACCAAAAGGCTGAGGACATCCTGCAGGGACGAAAAATCGATCCGACATTCTACCCGGTTATCTACAGCGCAGCCGATACAGACGACTGGACAAGCGAAAAGGTGTGGAAAAAGGTCAACCCATCGCTGGGCATTACAGTGGATATTGAAAAGCTGAGGGTGGCTTTTGAAAACGCCAAGCAAAACCCCGCAGAGGAAAACTTATTCCGCCAGCTTCGCTTAAATCAGTGGGTAAAGCAATCGGTGCGCTGGATGCCTATGGATAAATGGGATAAATGCGCCTTCCCCGTCGACGCCGACAGCCTGCGCGGTCGCACCTGCTACGGCGGGCTTGATTTATCCAGCACAACGGATATCACAGCTTTTGTTCTCGTGTTTCCGCCGCTGGATGAGGACGACAAATATCAGATTCTCCCGTTTTTCTGGATACCGGAGGACAATATTGACCAGCGTGTGCGGCGGGATCATGTGCCATATGACGTCTGGGAACGGCAGAGCTTTTTATACACCACCGAGGGCAACGTGGTTCATTACGGCTTCATCGAGAGCTTTATTGAGGAGCTTGGCATGAAATACAACATCAGGGAAATCGCCTTCGACCGCTGGGGCGCGGTGCAGATGACGCAGAACCTGGAAAGCATGGGCTTTACGGTTGTTCCCTTCGGGCAGGGTTTCAAGGACATGTCGCCGCCCACGAAAGAGCTGATGAAGCTGACTTTGGAGGAGCGCATCGCCCACGGCGGCCATCCGGTGCTGCGCTGGATGATGGACAATATTTTTGTCAAAACCGATCCGGCCGGCAACATAAAGCCTGATAAAGAAAAGTCCACCGAGAGGATAGACGGCGCGGTTGCGCTCATTATGGCGCTTGACCGTGCGTTAAGGCACAGCGGGGAGAATACCGGCTCGGTTTATGACGAAAGGGGGTTGTTGTTTATATGAATATCTTTTCCCGCATGTTCAAAGCAAGGGACAAGCCGAAAAACAGCCTGTTCGGCAATGCATACAGCTTTTTCTTCGGCGGCACATCCAGCGGCAAGGCCGTTAATGAGCGGACGGCCATGCAGACAACTGCAGTGTATGCCTGTGTAAGGATACTTGCAGAGGCCATCGCCGGGCTCCCGCTGCATGTGTACCGTTACAAGGAAGACGGCGGCAAAGAAAAAGCGCTGACCCATCCGCTGTATTACCTGCTCCATGACGAGCCAAACCCGGAGATGACTTCATTCGTGTTCCGCGAAACACTGATGAGTCATCTTCTTTTATGGGGAAACGCCTACGCTCAGGTTATCAGGGACGGCGCAGGCCGGGTGATGGCTTTGTATCCGCTTCTGCCAAGCAAGATGACGGTGGACAGGGCCCCGAACGGGGAACTGTATTACACCTACCGGCGGGACAGCGAGGAAAGCAGGACAAATCCGAAGGCGGGGCTCGTGTACCTGCGAAGCGACGAGGTGCTGCACATCCCGGGGCTTGGCTTTGACGGGCTGATCGGCTACTCCCCTATCGCCATGGCCAAGAATGCCATAGGCATGGCCATCGCCTGCGAAGAGTACGGCGCGTCCTTCTTCGCCAACGGCGCAAATCCGGGCGGCGTGCTGGAACATCCGGGCGTGCTCAAGGACCCGGCAAAGGTGCGCGAAAGCTGGAATGCCGTCTATCAAGGCAGCGCCAACGCCCACCGCATCGCCGTTTTGGAAGAGGGCATGAAATTCCAGCAGATCGGCATCCCGCCGGAGCAGGCGCAGTTTCTGGAGACAAGGAAATTTCAAATCAATGAGATTGCCCGTATCTTCCGTGTACCGCCCCACATGGTGGGCGACCTTGAGAAGTCGAGCTTTTCAAACATCGAGCAGCAGTCTCTGGAATTTGTCAAATATACGCTTGACCCGTGGGTGGCGCGCTGGGAGCAGGCCATCCAAAAGGCGCTGCTTTTGCCGTCGGAGAAGCGGACATACTTTGTCAAGTTCAACGTGGACGGCCTATTGCGCGGGGATTATGCAAGCCGCATGAACGGCTATGCCGTAGCACGCCAGAACGGCTGGATGTCGGCCAACGATATCCGGGAGCTTGAGAACATGAACCGCATTCCCGCGGAGCTGGGCGGCGATTTGTATCTCATCAACGGCAATATGCTTCCGCTGTCGCAAGCAGGAAATTTTTATGATAAGGAGGCAGATAAGAATGCAAGCAAAAACGCGGGCAGATAAGCCCAAAAACCCGCAAAACCCGGGGCGCGGATTGGGTCCAGCGTCACGCTGGTGGGATTGGGTGCAAAACGACGACGGCAGCCGGACTTTGTACCTTGACGGGCCCATAGCCGAAGAAAGCTGGCTGGGAGACGAAGTGACTCCCAAACAGTTCAAATCGGAGCTGTTGTCCGGAGAGGGCGATATAACCATCTGGATCAACAGCCCGGGCGGCGACGTGTTTGCGGCCAGCCAGATTTACAACATGCTGATGGATTACAAAGGTAAGGTAACCGTCAAAATTGACGGCATTGCGGCCAGCGCCGCTTCGGTCATTGCCATGGCCGGAGGCGACGTCTTCATGTCGCCTGTTAGCATGATGATGATACACAACCCAATGACCATAGCCATCGGCGACACCGAGGAAATGGAAAAAGCCATCGCCATGCTGGAGGAAATAAAGGAATCCATCATCAACGCCTATGAGCTGAAAACCGGGCTTTCCCGGGCGAAAATATCGCACCTCATGGATGCGGAAAGCTGGTTTAACGCAAGGAAAGCGGTGGAACTGGGCTTTGCCGACAGCATCCTGTTTATGGAGAATGAATCATCCCTATCCGAATTTGAAGTATCAGGAGGAATGATCTTCAGCAGGCAGGCGGTGACAAATTCCATCCTGCAAAAGCTTATACCCAAAGAAAAACCCAAAGGAACCCCGGTTGAGTCGCTGGAAAAGCGGCTTTATTTATTAAAACCGTAAGGAGGATTTGATTATGAGCAAAATACTGGAACTGCGTGAAAAACGGGCAAAAGTATGGGAAGCTGCTAAGGCTTTCCTTGATAGCAAACGCGGAAGCGACGGGCTGCTTTCGCCGGAGGACACCGCAACTTATGAGAAAATGGAAGCCGATGTTATTGCGCTGGGCAAGGAAATCGAACGGCTGGAGCGCCAGGCCGCCATTGACATGGAACTGTCAAAGCCGGTCAGCAATCCCATCACCAACAAACCCGCTCCTCAAAGCGAAACCAAAACCGGCAGGGCAACTGACGAGTATAGGAACGCGTTTTGGAAGGCCATGCGCAACAAGCTCAGTTTTGACGTACAGAACGCCTTGCAGGTGGGAACTGAAAGCGAAGGCGGGTATCTTGTGCCCGACGAATTTGAGCGCACTCTTGTGGAGGCACTGGAAGAGGAGGATATCTTCCGCCAGATTGCCAACGTCATTACAACCTCCAGCGGAGACAGAAAAATTCCGGTGGTGGCAAGCAAGGGCACAGCATCCTGGGTGGACGAAGAAGGCCAGATTCCGGAAAGCGACGACTCCTTCGCTCAGATCTCCATCGGAGCCTACAAGCTGGCGACCATGATCAAGGTGTCCGAGGAACTCTTAAATGACAGCGTATTCAATCTGGAGCAGTATATCGCCAGGGAATTCGCCCGCCGCATCGGGGCAAAAGAGGAGGAAGCTTTCTTTGTCGGCGACGGTTCCGGCAAACCTACAGGAATTTTAGCCAATAACGGAGGAGGCGAGGTGGGAGTAACCGCCGCAAGCGCGACTGCCATTACCCTTGACGAGATTATGGACTTGTTCTACAGCCTTAAGTCTCCCTACCGCAGGAACGCCGTATTTATCATGAACGACTCCACCGTCAAGGCCATTCGAAAGCTTAAGGACAATAACGGCCAGTATCTCTGGCAGCCTTCCGTTACAGCCGGAACGCCGGATACCATCCTCAACCGCCCGGTCAGGACGTCGGCCTATATGCCTGCCATTGCCGCCGGAGCCAAGACCATTGTGTTCGGCGATTTTTCCTACTATTGGGTAGCCGACCGCCAGGGCAGGGTCTTCAAGCGGCTCAACGAGCTGTATGCCGCTACCGGGCAGGTAGGCTTCATGGCAACCCAGCGCGTTGACGGCAAGCTTGTGTTGGCCGAAGCAGTCAAGATACTGCAGCAGAAAGCCTCGTAACGGGAGGTGCGGGCATGGGCGTGATTGACAGCCTGCTTCCGAAGGTCAAGGCAAATCTTGTTCTGGAGCATAACGAGGATGACGACTTGCTGAAAGGGTACATCCGCGCCGCCGTTTCCTATGCCGAGAGCTACCAGCACGTATCCGAGGGTTGGTATTCGGATAACTCCATGCCGCCCACCACCGAACAGGCTGTCATTATGCTGTCGAGCCATTTCTACGAAAGCAGGGATGGCTCGACGGCTGGTTTTTTCGGGGATAGCGTACAGGCGGGACAGCAGGTATGGAATACGGTGAATATGCTGCTGCGGCTTGACCGGAATTGGAGGGTGTGAGGGATGAGCTTTGGGAAAATGAACACATTTGTTGACATCATCTCCCCCAAGCCGGTTAAGGACAGCGAGGGTTTTGCTGAAAAAGGGGACGTCATTCTTGCTTCGGTAAGGGCGTACAAGGAAGACAGGCATGGCAGCGAAAAATGGGCAAACAGGGCGGCGTTCTCACAGGCGTCAGCCCTGTTCCGTTTCCGCAAGATCCCGAACCTTGAAATCACCACCGATCTCGTGCTCGTATGCAGCGACGGCAGGTACAACATTATCAGCGTTGAGGATGTAAAGGGGCGCGGAATGTATATTGAGGCGCTTGCTGAGAAAGTGAAATCAAGCGGTACGTAACTGGAGGTGGCTGCGACGTGGCTAAGGTTGATGTAAAAATGCCGGAGGAGTTTTTGCTCCGGCTTTCCAGGCTTGGAGAAAAGACAGACGAAATTATACCCAAGGTATTGGAGGCGGGCGGAGAAGTGGTGCTTTCCAAAGTGAAGTCCAACCTGCAGTCGGTTATCGGAAGCGGCACTAAATACCCGTCCAGATCAACCGGTGAGCTGGCAAGCGCATTGGGCCTCTCCCCTGCCAAGCAGGACAGGGACGGAAACCACAATATAAAAATCGGCTTTACTGAACCAAGGAAAGATGGGGAAAGCAATGCGAAGATCGCTAATATTATTGAATACGGCAAATCCGGACAGCCAGCGAAGCCGTTTTTAAAACCGGCAAAATCAGCGTCAAGGAAGCCCTGCATCGAGGCGATGAAAGCAAGGCTTGAAGAGGAGATGGGGCGGATATGAGCATATTGTCAGAGATCAATTCCATAGTGGAGACACTGGGCGTCCCCGTTGAAACCGGCGTATTCAGCGGAGTGCCGCCGGATGAGTACATCGTGATCACGCCTCTGGCGGATACCTTTGAAGTCTTTGCCGACAACCGGCCTCAGGCTGAAACCCAGGAGGTACGGTTGTCTTTATTTATAAAGGGAAACTACACTGCCCGTAAAAACGAGATAGTGAACACATTGCTCCAAGCGGGTTTTACCATTACCGACAGACGGTATATAGGCCATGAGGATGATACCGGCTATCACCACTATGCTATTGATGTGGCAAAAGAATACGAAATAGAGGAGGAATGAGATACATGGCCACAATCGGACTGGACAGGTTATATTACGCTAAAATAACCGAGAATCAAAACGGGGAAGAAACCTATGACACGCCTGTTCCGCTGGCTAAGGCGATTACGGCGGAGCTTTCGGTGGAGCTGGCCGAAGCGACGCTTTATGCCGACGACGGAGCGGCGGAAGTGGTCAAGGAATTTCAAAGCGGCACCCTGACTCTTGGCGTTGCGGACATCGGCGCAGCCGCAGCCGAGGTTTTGACGGGAGCCACCCTTGACGACAACAAGGTGCTGATTTCCGCCAGCGAGGATGGAGGCGCTCCGGTGGCAATCGGCTTTAGGGCAAAAAAAGCCAACGGCAAGTACAGGTACTTCTGGCTGTACAGGGTAAAATTCGGTATCCCGGCAACAAATCTGCAAACAAAAGGCGACAGCATTACCTTTTCGACGCCCACCATTGAAGGGACAGTCATGAGCCGTAACAAACCAGATGGCCAAGGAAAGCACCCTTGGAAGGCAGAGGTCAGCGAAGACGATCCCGGCGTATTGCCCGCCACTATTACCGGCTGGTATACGGAAGTTTATGAACCAGTATTTGCTGTGGGAGGAGGCGGCGAATGATGCAGGATAATGACAGAAGCGCGATTATCAAAATCGGCGATGAAGAATATCAGCTTATACTAACCACTAAAGCGACAAAGGAGATTGCAAAAAGGTACGGCGGTCTTGAAAACCTCGGCACGAAACTGATGAAAACCGAGAACTTCGAAATGGCTCTTGACGAAGTGGTATGGCTGATTACGCTGCTGGCTAACCAGAGCATCCTTATACACAATCTCAAACATCAGGATAAGCGTGAACTCCTTACTGAAGAGACAGTGGAACTTCTCACATCTCCTTTGGAACTGGCAGCATATAAAGACGCTATCATGGAAGCGATGTTTAAAGGCACTAAAAGAAATATTGAAAGTGTGGATGACCCAAAAAACACACCGGCCGGGTGAGCGATGAGGAATTGTTTACCCGGCTTATATATTACGGCACTGTCCAGCTAAACCGCACCGAGGAGGAAGTATGGCTCATGCCCATCGGGCACCTGCTGGATTTGTGGGAGTGCCACAAGCAGTTTTTGGGGCTAGCCAAACCGAAGCGGATGCTGACCATTGATGATGTAATACCTTATGAGATATAGGCAGCAAAAAGCAGGGGGTTTAATCTATCCCTGCTTTACATGCTGCAGTTATTCCATTAGCAGAAATTCTGCCGCTGTCATAATCTTTGGGTTTGTTACACCGGATTCAAGGAAATCCCTGTCCCCTGTTACGAGCACGTCGGCTTTTGCCGCAATAGCCGCCCTGAGTATTGGCCTGTCGGATGCGTCCCTTACAAGCGCCTCATCCGACACGTCAACGGCAGGAGTCGGAACAACTTCAAGAACGGTAAGCGCAAGCGCCAAAAAGCGTTCGAGCGCTTGTATTTTGTGAGGAAATTTCCTGTTGTACACTCTGCGAAACTCATCAATGTTTTGGTCGCAAACCATCCCGTGGTTGGGGTGTGTAACGGCTTTAACGTACGCCTGGTAAGGCGTTCCTTCGCTGCTTAAAGAAGCGGAGATAAGGATGTTGGTGTCAATCAACACTCTCATAGTCCTTCAATCTCCGCACGGACGTCCTTTACCAGATCCATGACGTCTTCATCGCTGCGGATCCCGGTTTTTTCCGCTTCGCCCTCCATTTCTTTCTGCAGCATTTTCATGGCGTAGACAGCGGAATTCATAAGGATAACCCTGTCTTCCTCGCAGATGAGGGTAACACGGTCTCCGGTGGAAAGGCGAAGTTTGGAGCGGATATCTTTCGGCAGCGTGATCTGGCCTTTAGCCATTACCTTTGCATTATCAACTATGGGAACGCTCATGCTAAGTCCTCCTTCATTTGGATTCGAAAAGCAGGGCAATCCCTACTTTCCCTACTATTAGTATATGCCAAACTGCGTTGAAATACAATAGCCTTTTATTGTTTATAAATTTTACACGAAAGGAGGCGGTTTTGTGGCAGACGATTTTGGCCTGAAGATCGGCATTGAAGGAGAGCGCGAGTTTAAAAACGCCATCCGAGAAATCAACCAAAGCTTCAAGGTGTTGGGCAGCGAGATGAACCTTGTCGCATCCCAGTTTGATAAGCAGGATAAGTCTGTTGAAGCCGTTGCTGCGCGAAACAAGGTGCTAAGCAAGGAAATCGACGCGCAGAAAGAAAAAATCGCCACCTTGGAGAAAGCGCTTGCCAACGCCGCCTCCTCTTTCGGGGAGACCGACAAGCGGACGCAAAGCTGGCAGATACAGCTCAACAACGCCAAAGCCGAGCTGAACAAGATGGAGCGCGAGCTGGAGGCAAACAACAAAGCACTGGATGCTGCGGAAAAAGAGTTTAACGAAGCGGAAAAACAGGCGGACGAATTCGGCGATGAGATCAAAAAAACTGCGGATCAGGCGGATGATGCAGGCGGGCGCTTTGAGAAACTGGGCGGCGTTTTGAAAGGGATCGGCGTGGCCATGGGCGCGGCTATGGCCGCCATCGGCACGGCGGCGGTCGGCGCTGGCAAAGCACTGGTGGATATGTCGGTAAATTCGGCGGCCTATGCCGATGAAATCCTTACCGCTTCGACCGTAACCGGCATGTCTACCGACAGCCTGCAGGCGTATAAATACGCCGCGGAGCTTGTTGATGTGTCCTTGGATACATTAACCGGCAGCATGGCAAGGAACGTCAGATCCATGTCTTCAGCGAGGAAAGGCACCGGCGAGATCGCGGACGCTTACCGGCGGCTCGGTATTTCGGTAACTGACGCAAACGGCAATCTGCGCGACAGCGAAACGGTATACTGGGAAACCATAGACGCACTTGGCAAGGTATCAAACGAAACCGAGCGCGACGCGCTGGCCATGCAGATTTTCGGAAAATCCGCGCAGGAACTCAATCCCCTGATCGCACAGGGTTCGGCAGGCATTGCGGAGCTGACCGAGGAAGCAAAACGCATGGGCGCGGTCATGAGCGAGGATTCGCTGAACGCTCTCGGGAAATTCGACGACAGCATCCAGCGGCTCAAGGCGGGCGGCGAGGCGGCCAAGAACATGCTGGGCACAGTGCTGCTTCCCCAGCTTCAGATATTGGCCGACGACGGCGTTGCGCTTCTTGGGGAATTTACTCGTGGATTATCTGAAGCAAATGGCGACTGGACAAAGATAAGCGAAGTCATCGGCAATACGGTGGGAAGCCTTGTGGGCATGCTGATGGAAAACCTGCCCAGTCTCATCCAGGTGGGGCTGGATATCGTTACTTCCATCGGCGGTGCGATAGTGGACAACCTTCCGGTTATTATTGACGCGGCGGTGCGGATTGTCATGACCCTATTGCAGGCGTTGATTGACGCCCTGCCGCAGATCACCCAGGGAGCCTTGCAGCTTGTCATGGCGCTCGTGCAGGGGATTATTGACAACCTTCCCGCTTTGGTGGAAGCTGCAGTGCAAATGATTGCGACGCTGGCGTCCGGCATCGGGGATGCGCTTCCGGAGCTGATCCCGGCTGTCGTGGAAGCCATTCTCCTCATTTCCGGGATGCTTCTTGGTAATATGGATAAAATCCTTGACGCGGCGTTTCAGATCATACAGGGATTGGCGCAGGGGCTTTTAAACGCCCTGCCAAAGCTTATTGAGGCCCTGCCGGGGATTATTGCGTCAATCATTGATTTCGTGACAAGCAACCTTCCGAAGATCGTAGAACTTGGAATTACACTTGTCGTCCAGCTGGCTGTGGGCCTGATCAAAGCTATTCCGGAGCTGGTCAAGGCGCTTCCGCAGATTGTTGCGGCCATCCTTGAAGGCTTGGGCAAGGCGGCCTCTTCGGTAGTCGAGATCGGCAGGAACATTGTCAGGGGCATCTGGGAAGGCATCAAGAGCCTCGGAAGCTGGCTGTGGGATAAGGTCAGCAGTTTCTTCTCCGGAATTGTGGACGGAGTGAAAAATTTCCTTGGCATCCGCTCACCGTCCACCGTTTTTGAAGGCATCGGCGGCAATATGGCGCTGGGCCTCGGCGAGGGCTTTAACAAGGCCATGGCAAGAGTGGCGGACGACATGCAAAATGCGGTGCCGACGGACTTTAATATTTCGCCTGACATCAGCGCAAGCGGACGCGGCGGATCCGCCGCTTCAGCTTCCGGCCCGCTGGTCGTTGTTCAGCAGATGATCGTGCGCAGCGAGGACGATATCCGCAGGATTTCGCAGGAACTGTACAACCTGATGCAGACCGGCTCAAGGGCGCAGGGCCACTTCAGCACAGCATAAGGAGTGATCATATGGGGTTTATCTATAACGGCATTTCATCACAAAGCATGAAAATCCGGGCAAGGCTTGCCGGATGGCAGGTGTTCACTGCCCTGCGAAACTCCTTTGAAACCGTGCCGGGCAAAGCGGGCGTGGCCGATTTCGGGTGCGACATCTCCGAGCGAACCATAACCATAAGCTGCAGTGTGCTTCCCCGGCGCAGTTTTGCCGAGCTGGTATCGGTTCTGGATAACGCAGCCGAATGGCTGAATCCGGCAAAGGGCCTCAGGCAGCTTGTCCTCGACGACGTGCCCGACAGGTATTTCATGGCGCGGCTTTCGGAGGCTGTGGACTGCGAGCGGCTGCTTCGGACTGCGGGAAGCTTCGAGCTTCGTTTTGTCTCCCCCGACCCGTATGCTTACGCGCTGGAGGATGAGGTGTTCGTTCTTTCCGGAACGGGAACGCATGTGGCGGAGAGGCTTTCGGGAAACGCCGATTCCGAGCCGGTTTATTTCTTGAAGGGCATGATCTCCACATCCTCCTCAAGCTATATATCCCTCATAACCAACGGCGAGGAACTGCGGATCGTCGGCCCGCTGGCGGCGAATGAAACGCTTGTCATTGATTCCAGCATGGTAACCGCCAAGGTGACGGATGCTGCCGGAAACGCCCTGAGAAACGGCCTGCCGTGCCTGCAGGAGCTGAACTTTCCGATCCTCAGGAAGGGCGTGAACAATATAGAGATTAACGCCGTGAACGCGGCGTTCACGGAACTGAAAATACAGGCGAAAAGCCGCTGGAGGTGACCGGCGGCAATTCGCGCGCTGAACGGAGGTGGCTTTAGTGGCGATAAAATCAGTATTAACATCCCAAACCGACTTTACCGGCGAATTTCCGGTGACGGAACGGACATCCGCGCTGTGGCGCTTCAACGAAAGCGCGCCGGACGGCAATCTGCGGCTTCTGGATTCGTCAGGGCACGGCAGGCATTTTACCGTCCCCGGCTGGTCGGGCACTTCGGCGAGTCTGATTGCCGGAAGATTCGGGCGATACTTCCGGCAAAACATCGTCAACCCGACTTCTGAAAAGACCCACCTTATAGCTGCCAACGACGGGAGCTTTTTCAGCAATCTGGGAGAAAAGATCGCAGTGGGCGGATGGATCAACCCCACCACCTATTCGGTAGGGCAGACATACTGCCCTATCTTCAACACCAGGCAAGGCCCGGGCCAGCCGATCTTCTATGTATCCCTCTATCAGGGCAGGCCGCGCATGATGCTGTATAATTCCGCCGGTTCATTGATTCTTGACCAGAGCGAAACGCCGGGCTTCTCCATGGTCAACGGCGGCTGGTATTTCATCGCGGCCGTCATTGAGGTGACGGCCAAGACCTCGCAGTTTATCCTCTGCGACCGGAACAGCGGCGCTGTTTGGATTGCACCCAAACGAACCTTTACCGGCACGCTCAACCCGTCCTGCACGGCGAATATTGTCATGGGCATGCACACCGACACCTATTATTTCGCCGGAGGCTTTGACGACTGGTTTCTGGAGACCGATTCGCGGCTGACCATCGACGACCTGGCGCAGCATTTTAAGAATGCGCTGCTGGCCAACGGCGCTGACAGCGCCGCAAGCGTGGACGCCCTGACGGAGCCGGGCGCGGTTATGCTGAAAGCGTCAAACGGCGTTTATCCAGCAAGCGGCGTGCTGTATACCAAGGCGGTTCCCTGCGCGTTGTCCGGCATCGGGCGTGTGGCGGTGACAAGCGAATACACGGCGGGTGTAACGTCAGTTTCACTGATAGAAACCAGCACGTCCGACGACCTTGCGGAATGGTCGGCATGGCAGGCGGTTGGGACAAGCGGCGAGCTTCAGTCCCCAAACCGGCAATACATCCGCTTCCGGGTGACGCTGTCCACCGCCGACACGTCAAAAACGCCGAAACTGCTGGAAATCCAGCTTCACGACATACCCAAGCCGCCCTATGAAAAGCTCGGCTTTGCCCGCCCTGTGGTGCTGGACGAAAATGGCGCGTGGGAAGCCGTCCTTGAAAACGCCTTTGACGTCATCGTCACCGGCGAAGTCAACGGCGCGGATGCGCTGGAGTTCAAGCTCCCGTTCCATGACCCGAAAAGAAGCGCGCTGGAAAACGAAAAGCAGGTGCAGATCGCAAGCGACATCTACCGGATCCGCACTCTGACCGACAACAAAAGCGAGGACGGGCGCATCATTACGCAGGTTTACGCCGAGGCGGCGTTTTACGACCTGTCCTTCAGCGCGGAAAAGGAACCTGCGGACTTTAACGCAGATACCGCCGACGTGCCGATGAAATATGCGCTTCAGGGCACCGGCTGGTCGGTGGGAAATGTTACCGTAACAGCAAAGCGGACATGGCGGTGCGCCGAGAAAAATGCTCTGTCCATCCTTCGCATGGTGCAGAACATCTACGGCGGCGACCTTGTTTTTGACAGCGCAAACCGGCTGGTGCATTTGCTTGAATTCAGCGGCACAGACAGCGGGGCGCTGTTTTCGTATCGAAAAAACTTGAAAAGCATCCAGCGGGTGGTCGATACACGCGAATTAGTGACAAGGCTTTATGCCTATGGCAAGGACGGAATGACCTTCGCTTCCATCAACGGCGGCAAGGAGTATGTAGAAGATTACAGCTATTCCAGCGAGGTGCGAATATCGGCGCTTGACTGCTCGTCTTTCAGCAATCCGTATCAAATGCTGGAATATGCAAGGATGCGGCTTGCGGAATATTCGCGGCCCCGCGTTTCCTACGTGCTGTCGGCCATGGACTTGTCGGCGCTGACCGGCTATGAGCATGAAGCGTGGAAGCTGGGCGATATCGTAACGGTGGACGACAAGGAGCTGGGACTTTCCATCAGGACCCGCGTAGTGCGGAGGCAGTACAACCTTCAGGAGCCCTGGAAAACGGTGATCGAGCTTTCCACGAAACTAAGGGAATTAGGCGATTCTTCGGCGCAGTGGGACAAGGCGGCGGATGCGCTGTCTTCAACCGACCTGCTCGACCGCCAGGAGATCAAGGATATGGTGCCCTTCAACCACCTGCGCAACTCCCGGGCGGACGACGGCTTTGCCTACTGGGTCAATTCCGGATTTGAGGTCGATGCCGGAAACGGCGTTTCGGGGACGGCTTCCTTTAAAGCGGAGGGCGTTTTAGGCATGACAAAGAGTCTGTCTCAGACCGTATACCCGGCGACGCGCAAAAGTTATACCTTTTCGGCGCAGATCGCGTCTGAAAACCTCCAAAAGGGCGAAAACGGCCAGGTGGGCGTTGAAGTGGTTATTGAATACGAGGACGGCACAACGGAAACAAGGTTTATTGATTTGTACTGAGGAATAGCGGGGCCCCCGCAAAGCCTGCTTTGCGGGGAGAGGAAGAGCACCGTAATGAATGAGTTTTCACGCTTGCGTGGAAACGAATGATATGGAGGTTGTGACGACGACATGGCATATTTCAATCAGACTGCACACAGCTTTTCACCCCAAAGCGGCGGCAGGGTCAAATCCATCACCATCCGGCTGTGCGTCACCGACTGCACCGGCACAGTGTATTTTACAGACATATTATTGCAGAGCGGATCGGTGGCCACCGGCTGGGTCGGGCATGTGTGCGAGATACAATGGACGTTGGACGGGTAGGTGAGATGGATGCAGATTTCAAGGTTTGCGGAAACCATACAGATAAAAAGCGACAAGCATGTGGCTGGCGTAACTGTGACGCTTAAGCTTTCCGACTGCACAGGAACCATCTATTTTACCGACCTGCAGTTTCAGGGGGGAGACCGGCTGACGGGATACACCGTCCACACAAGCAAAATGCTGGCGAAATTCCGGGAAAACGGGGAGGCCGTTCCGCCCCGCCACTACAACGGCGTGGTGCGGACAGCGGAAACGGTTATTTTATTCAACCTGGGCAAAACATCCGCCGGTCTTGACTGCTATATCTACCCCATGCAGGATATGGCGGCAGGCAGCATTGAACTATCCCAAGGTGTGGGTGCGCATAAGGTAAAGTTTCTTGACCCAGTTAATGCAGGCGATGAGCTGGCGCTGCTGGCGTCTGCCCGCAGGTGCCTGAAAAACGGCAGTTCGGCCCGGAAGGATGGGTTTTATCAGTATACGGCGGCATGGGACAGCAAGCATACAGTCAAGCTGGAGGAGAGGAAATCGGCGCGGGCGCTCTTTGAGTTTCAGGAGATGCAGGAAGGCGGTGATCGGTTGTGAGGGATTATCTGAAAGGCAAGCGGTGCATGGTGTGGAGCTTTATGGGAAATGCCCGGATGTATCAGGCACTTTCGAATTATGGAGACCGATTTGATACGGTAGGTATTTTCACTTTTGAGGTTGACGCGACAGGCACAATCACCGAAACCGGCACCAGCATCAGCAGCATGCTTCCGTATATCCAGAAATGGCCTCACATTAAGTGGCTGCTCACAATTATGAATCATGGAATAGCCAATGTTTTTACTGCACTTCGCAATAACGAGAACGGGGCAAAGAATAAATTTCTCTCGGAGATCGTGCGGATCATGCAAAAGTATCCATGGTGCGCCGGGGTGGACATCGATCTGGAGCGCGGCGGCGGATATGAAAACAAGGATGCGGCAAATGCACTGTTCAGGGATATCTACCAGACTGTAAAAAACTTCAATCCTGCCAAGTTCGTCAACATCTGCCTGCCTGGGATGACCGGCGTGCAAGGCTCGGTGGGCGGTGAAAACTGGTGCGTTTATGCTGATCTTAACAACTATTGCGATACTGCCGCCATCATGAGCTATGGTATGGCATGGGCGGGCTCTGCTCCCGGACCCGTTTCTCCCCGGGACTGGCTTGAGGGCATCTACAATTATGCCGTTACCGCGATGTCGCCGGACAAGCTATTCATGGGACTTCCCGCCTACGGCTGGAACTGGCGGATCCATGACACGCCCGAAAACCTCGGGGTAACTTATCGCGGAGTGTCCAACACCTACTATGCGGCCAAATACTGGATGACCGGGGCATACAACTTTACCGATGACGCGCCGCCCCAGCCGTTTATCCCGATTGTCGCCTACTGGGACGACTACAACAAAGTGCCGTGGGCGCTGCCCCATGTGTACGACTACATGGAGGGCTGGGACGCCGTATCCTGGGAATACCCGCTGCAAAAGGGGGTGTACAACAGGCGGAGATATTTGACAGGCTACGGCAAGGAGCAGAAAACAGAGTTCGGGACCGTATATATTGACAGAAACGGCGTTCCGGACGAGTATGAGGGAAATGTCATTGTGGCGGAGGGTATGGCCGCGCTTGCCGATGCGGAGGCGTCGGCGGAGTACCGGTTTGAGATAACGGAAGCGGGATATTACGATGTCGCAGTACGGCTTTGCTTTCCCTATTGGGACAAAAACGCGATTGCGGTTTCACTGGACGGCAATGAGAAGACTTTCAGCGAAAGCCGCCTCTGGTGGCCGTACTGGAGAAGGCTTTGCTGGCTGACACTTGAAAAGGGTGTATTTCTTTCGGCAGGTACACATGCTGTCGGCATCAGCGGAGGCGTACCGGGAGTCCAGTTTTACGGATTTCGGGTATGCAGCAATTTTACAGAGTATCCTTTTGCGGGCGAGGCGGCATATATGCTGTCACCCCGGCAGTTTAAGGATGTAAACGGTGTTATGGCAGAGCCTGATCGAGGCTTTAAGCTGACCTTTGAAATGCTGCGGAGAAAACCCGACTCGGCCCTCGTATGGTACGAGGATTTCCGGGACAGGAACATACTGCCGGAAAGCTACTGGACTGTCCTTTCCGGGCAGTGGAGCGTGTGGCAGGATCCGGACAGCACAGAAAGCCGCCCTTATTCCCAGCTTGAGGGATATGGCGAGCTTGCATGGAAGTACGGCGGCTTTTCCGACGTCCATATCCGGGCAAGGCTGGCCTTTCCGCAAAACGGCGGCGGCCAGGCGGGAGTGTTCCTCGACGATATTTTCTGCTGTCTTAATTACGACACGCAGAGAGTGGAGCTTTATCAGGGCGCTTCCCTTCTTGGAAGTTATTCCACAAGTTTTTCTAAAACTTCGGACAGCGAGATCCGCACGAAACCTAATATGTACACCATCGAGATGCGAAAGCGCGGCAATACGGTAAGGGTCTATTCCGGCGCAGGCTCAACCCTGCGCTTTACGGCTGCTGTCAGCAATGCAAGCGGCTATGCGGGGATCCGCTCGGACAGTCGGATAGTATGTGAGCTTCTGCGTCTTGGTGACGCATGGGTTTATGAGCCGTATGAACGCTTTGATGTGGAACTTCCGGACGGCACGGTGGCAAGCTTCGGCAGGCTTGCCCGCACGGGCGTCACTTGGGACGAGGAGTTTCAGGTGTTTTCGGTCAACAGCGATGTAGAGGAAACAGCCACGAGAACGGAGGATATATCGCTGGATTATGATTTCTTTCACTCGCAGCTTTTGGAGCTTTCCTGCGGCAATGACTATAAAGTAAAGATTATACCGAAAGACATCAATATCTGGATATCCCGCCTGTTCCTTGGCGACGCGGACGGTTTTTCCATCCTGTATTATCAGGACGTGGACAGCCTTGTTTACTGGGCAAATGAAGCGGCTTACCGCTGGAAATTGCGAGGTATAGCCATCTGGTCGCTCGGGCAGGAGGATATGCGGCTCTGGGAGGCGCTCCCGAAACAAATATAGGTCAGGGGTATTTATATATTCAGCGCTTTGCTTTTAGGCAGGGCGCTTTTTTAATATGCAAATTTGATTGAAACGGAGGTTTAAGAAAATGAAAACGGTATGGAACTGGGTTCAGGCGGCGCTTGCCGCCATCGGCGGATTCCTCGGCTGGTTTCTCGGCGGGGCGGACGGCTTTCTCTATGCCCTCATTGCCTTTGTGGCCATTGACTATCTGACCGGCGTGATGTGCGCGATTGCGGATAGGAAGCTGTCCAGCGAAATCGGAGCAAAGGGCATCTTCAAGAAGGTGCTCATTTTTGTGCTGGTCGGCGTGGGGCACATCATCGACAGCCAGGTGCTCGTAAGCGGCGGCGCGGTGCGGACAGCAGTCATCTTCTTTTATTTGAGCAATGAGGGCATTTCCATTCTGGAAAACGCCGCGCATGTCGGGCTGCCGATTCCTGAGAAGCTTAAGGCGGTTTTGGAGCAGCTTCATGACCGCGGCGAAAAGGAGGAAGAAAAATGAACCTGCACAAACTTATCCTGACAAACAACGCCTGCTACAAAGCGGGCCGGACTATTATCCCCAAGGGCATTATGGTGCATTCCACCGGGGCAAACAACCCGTGGATCAAGCGCTATGTCGGCCCGGACGACGGCCTGCTCGGCAAAAACCCCTACAACAACCATTGGAACCAGGACAGGCCGGACGGGCGGGAGGTCTGCGTCCATGCCTTCATCGGGAAGCTTGCGGACGGCAGCATCGCCACCTACCAGACGCTTCCGTGGGATATGCGGGGCTGGCACTGCGGAGGCTCCGGCAACGACACCCACATTTCGTTCGAAATCTGCGAGGACGGGCTGACGGACAGCGCTTATTTCAACGCCGTCTACAGGGAAGCCGCGGAACTTTGCGCCTACCTTTGCAGGGAGTATGGGCTGACCGAAAAGGACGTCATTTGCCATTCGGAGGGCTATAAGCTTGGAATAGCAAGCAACCACGCGGACGTCATGCATTGGTTCCCGAGGTTCGGGAAGTCCATGGACGCGTTCCGCGCCGATGTAAAGAAGCTGCTTGACGCTGCTGGCAGCCACAAGACGTACATTGTAAAGAAAGGCGACTCCCTTTGGGGCATTGCGCAAAAGGAACTCGGCAGCGGGGCGCGGTATCCGGAGATTATGTCTTTAAACGGCCTGTCCTCGACGGCGATTTACCCCGGACAGGTTTTGAAGATACCGAAATAAGGCATCAATTACTGAATGAAAAATCAAAAGAACGGGGGCGGCGGTTTGTCCGCTCCCGCTTAGCTTAAACTCGGGAGGTGTTTGTTGTGGCGCATGCGGGAACGGTTTTTGTACATCCGGAGGGATTCGAGGATTACGTGAAAAGAGCGGAGCTTGCCATGCCGCCGGAGGAGCTGCAGGGGGAACTAGATTACTGGCGTTCCCGGAAAATCCTGCAGAAGATGCTTGACAAAGGTTTGATCACATCGGATGAATTCCACAAAATCGACGTATTAAACCGCAGATCTTTCTCACCAAAATTGGCACAGTTGATGGCGTAATTGCCTTGCTATTATTTACACGCAGAGGTATCATGTCCACCCCGGGAGGAGGTGAAAATGATGCGAAAGGTAACAAAAATAGATGCAAACGGGGATCGCATTATCTCAGCGAAGCTGAGGACTGCGGCATATTGCCGGGTCTCCACCGACAGCGGCGACCAGCTTTTAAGCCTTGAGGCGCAAAAACAGCATTATGAGAAGGTTATCAAAGACAATCCGAAGTGGGAGTTTGCGGGGCTATACTGCGACGAGGGCATTTCCGGAACCAAAAAGGAAAACCGCGAGGGGCTTTTATGGCTCTTGAGGGACTGCGAGAAGCATAAGATAGACTTTATCATTACCAAATCCATAAGCCGGTTTGCGCGCAATACCGCCGACTGCCTTGAGATCGTCCGCAGGCTTTCGGAGCTTGGCGTTTTCATCTATTTTGAAAAGGAGAACATTAACACGCGCTCCATGGACAGCGAGCTTTTTCTTTCGGTGCTCAGCAGCCTTGCGGAAAACGAGTCGGTTTCCATCTCGCAGAACAACAAATGGGGCATCAAGAGGAGGTTTCAAAACGGGACGTTCAAGCTTGCAAACCCGCCCTACGGATATATGTATCAAAACGGAATACTAGTTCCGCATCCAGAGCAGGCGGTGGTGGTGAAACGTATCTTTGCGGAGATTTTGGCAGGCAGAGGTACCAATGCCGTGGCTGAAGGACTTAACGCTGACGGCATCAAACCCGCCCGGGGCAAGAAATGGACGGCAGTCACTATTCGCGGAATACTGGAAAATGAGAAATATGTGGGCGACGTTCTTTTTCAAAAGACATATACCGACGATAATTTTATCCGTCATTATAACCATGGCGAAGAAGAAATGTATTATATACAAGATCATCATGAAGCCATCATAAGCCGGGAGGATTTTGAAGCGGCAAAGCGCATTTTGGAACAGCGCGGCCGCGAAAAAGGAATTGAAAAAGGCACAGGCAAATATCTGAACCGCTATGCTTTTTCCGGCAGGATTATCTGCGGCGAATGCGGCAGCGTATTCAAACGGCGGATCCATATGGCAAATAAGCCCGGGCAATACGTTGCATGGTGCTGCAGCAAGCACATTGCCAGCAAGACCAAGGATTGCTCCATGGTATATATCCGCGATGACCGCATCAAAGAGGCGTTCGTTTTGATGATGAACAAATTATACAGCAATCACAGCATTATTATAAAGCCGCTGGTTGAAGCTTTGAAGGAACAGGATGCAAGCGGTTCTTATGCAAAAATTAAAGAAATTGACGCAAAAATAGAGGAAAACGCGGAGCGGGCGCAGATACTGGTCAGTTTCCTGACGAAAGGGTATCTGGATCCCGTTCTTTTTAATAAGCAGAACAATGAACTTAAGGCAGAAACGGCAAGGCTCAGGGAACAGCGGGCAGCGCTGGCAGCGTCCTCTGCCGGAGGACGGTCTGCGCTTTCAGAAGCGGAAGCGCTGCTTAAATACCTGTTGAAAGAAGGCGGCATTATTGAGGAGTTTGATGAACTGCTCTTTGAGAGGTTTGTGGAAAGCATCACCGTTTTTTCGCAAACAGAAATTGGATTCCGAATGAAATGCGGCCTTGTCTTAAGGGAAAGGATTGAACGGTAAATGGCGCATATACCATATGGATATAAAATTAAAAACGGGTCTGCATCTCTTGACAAAAACAAAGCCGCGCAAGTCAAGACGCTTTTTGAAGAATATGCCGGAGGCTTGTCTTTGGAGGGCGCGGCAAATAAGGCGGGTATTCCCCGCAGGCATGCTTCAATTGGACTGATGCTTTCCGACGAGCGGTATCTTGGCGACGGATTTTATCCTGCCATTATCAGTGCGGAGCTATTTAACCGTGTTCAGGAAGAGCGCGCACGGCGCGCAGAGACGCTTGGGAGAAACCGGAATTACTTTGCTGATGACAAATCAAACATCTCGCCTTTTTGGGGCAGGATTTTCTGCGGCGAGTGCGGCAGCGAATACCGCCGCTACGCGGAAAACGGCAAGGAACGGTGGAGGTGCAGCAGGCGTATTGTCAAAGGGCGGCTGTGCTGCGCCAGTCCAATGATATCGGAACAGAGTCTTGAAGAAGCGTTCATGGAGGTTGTCTGCGCGCTGGATATGGAGGATGTTAAAGCAAGGCCGCCCAAAAAGAGGCTGGTTATTGAGAAGAAATATGATGATCCGCTTAAGCAGGCAGAATATGTCTACTCACTGGTTGAAGCAGATGATTTTGATTATATGACAGAAAAGCTGATAAACATTATGAAAAATGTGCCGGAGGATTTTGACGGAAAGTTTATGTCAAAGGTGGTTAAGAGAATTACGGTATTTCAGAGCGGGGCGGCGGTGTTTGAACTTATAAACGGCAAAATATATGGGAAGGAGCTGATCATAGTTGGCGGCAGCAAAAACCGTGTCGGTAATACCTGCAAAACCGAAGCAGAATAGAACTGCAGAGGCTAATGCCAGGCAAAAGCTGCGGGTAGCGGCCTACTGCAGGGTTTCCACTGACAATGAAGAGCAGGCGTCCAGTTATGAAGTGCAGATAGAGCATTATACCAGATACATCCAAAGCAATCCGGAGTGGGAACTGGCCGGAATTTTTGCGGATGAAGGCATTACCGGAACAAATACGAAGAAAAGGGCGGAATTTAACCGCATGATTGAGGAGTGCATGGCTGGCAGAATCGATATGGTGATAACCAAATCCATCAGCCGGTTTGCCCGGAATACCCTCGATTGCTTGAAATACATACGCCAGTTGAAGGACAAGGGCATACCGGTGTTTTTCGAGAAAGAAAACATCAACACCATGGACAGCAAAGGAGAAATTCTTTTAACAATAATGGCGAGCCTTGCGCAGCAGGAAAGCCAGTCGCTCAGCCAAAACGTCAGGATGGGCATTGCATTCCGGTTTCAAAACGGCGAGATACAGGTAAACCACAACCGGTTCTTAGGCTATACAAAGGATGAAAACAAACGGCTGGTTATTGTTCCCGAGGAAGCGGAAATCGTCAAACGCATTTATCGGGAGTTTCTTGAGGGGGCGAGCCTTCTGCAGATAGGCCGCGGCCTTGAAGCTGACGGCATTCTTACCGCTGCAGGCAAACCTAAATGGCGGCCGGAAACAATCCGAAAGATACTCAAAAACGAGAAGTATATCGGGGACGCCCTTTTGCAAAAGACTTATACAGTGGATTTCCTTTCTAAGAAACGGGTTATCAATAACGGCATCGTGCCGCAGTATTATGTAGAAAACAGCCACGAGCCGATTATTCCGCGGGCGCTTTTTATGCAGGCACAGGAAGAGCTGGCAAGACGGGCAAACCTTCGGAGCGGCGAGAAAGGCGGCAAGCGCGTTTACAGTTCCAAATATGCGCTGTCGAGTATTGTTTTTTGCGGAGAGTGCGGTGAAATTTACCGCAGGGTGCATTGGAACAACCGCGGTAAGAAGTCCATTGTATGGCGGTGCGCTGGCAGGCTGGAGGAAAAAGGTTCTGACTGCGGCTCGCCGACCGTTCCAGAAGAAGAACTGCAGAAAGCAGTGCTCAAAGCTATAAACAGCATAATTGCCGGGCGGGATGAGTTTATTGAAACTCTCCGCAGGAACATTGAAACGGCATTGGGCGGGGAGTTTGACGAAAGCACGGAAGATATAGATAAAAAGCTTGAAGAACTGCAGCATGAACTCTTACGGCTTGCCAGCACAAAAGCCGCCTATGACAGTGTGGCAAACGAAATCTACCGATTGCGGGAGCTGCGGCAGGAAACATTGGCCAGCAACGCCGAGCGGCAGAACAGGCGGCAGCGGATTGCGGAGATGACGGAGTTCCTTAATAGCCAGTCCAGCATCCTCTTCGAGTTTGACGACAAGCTGGTCAGAAGGATTGTCAACAGGGTGACGGTATATGACGACAGGCTGACGGTTGAGTTTAAGACGGGGACGGAAGTGACCGTGGAGATATATGGCTAATATATGAAAGCATAACGTCGGTCGAGGCTTAAAGGCTTTGGCCGGCGGTTTTTCGCTTTAATTGTAAATTTTTCTGCAGGCATATTGAAATTATTCGTTTCTTCGCATATAATGGAAGTTGGAATTTTCTGTTCTGTGAGGTATTCGCAATGGATTACTTAACGGCAAAGCAAGCCGCTGAAAAATGGAATATATCCCCGCGCAGAGTGCAGGTCTTATGCGAGCAGGGCCGAGTAAAAGGAGCTGTTCGCCTGGGCTGGGCCTGGGCTATACCGAAGGACGCGGAGAAACCGGAAGATGCCCGTAGGAAAAATAGAACGGATAATTAAATTTACGTGGATAGTAGTTTATTGAGATTATGTAATGATAAACAGTGGGGGATAAAAGATGGCGGCAATAAACGATTTAATAAAGCAAATTGAAGATAAAACACTTAGAGATAGATTGGCTCAAGAAGTTGAACGGATTAACAACAATAAAAAGTTTGGCCTTGTTTTTGAGGAACACTTACCTGAATGCACACCAATATACGGTGCGAGCATAAAAAAAGGGAGTATTGTTGCCAGAAAAGGCAAAAAAATAAACGACATCTACTTTGTTGCAAACATTGAAGATGGTCGTGCTACATGTATAAACAAAGCCAACGGTGAAAATACGGATATTCCCGTTGGCGAATTGGTTGTCATAGCTCAATTTGGCGAACCGATCTTCCCAACATTAATCCCGATGGACAAAGTAAAAAATGCAGACGACGATTCGCTTTGGCACACGTTAATTGAAGCGGACAATTACCATGCGCTCCAGTTGCTGGAATACCTCTATCCCAAGCAGGTAGATTGTATTTATATCGACCCGCCGTATAATACAGGAGCCCGCGACTGGAAGTATAATAACGATTATGTAGACAGCAGCGACAATTGGCGGCACAGCAAATGGCTTTCCATGATGCAAAGAAGATTAAAGATTGCAAAGCGATTGCTAAGAGATGATGGTGTACTTATCACTACAATTGATGATAATGAATATGCTCATTTGTGGATGCTTTTAAATGATGTTTTCCCGGAAAGAAAGCACATCCCAGTCTCAATTCAGCATAATCCCGGTGGAACACAGGGTGATAAATTTTCTGTCACACATGAATATGCAATATACTCCATCACGGAAAGCAGTACTATTTTCAGGAAAAAACATACAGGTGGAGATGTGTATAATCTGCGCAGATGGGGCAGCACGTCTGGGCGCTATGAAGGGGCAACCTGTTTTTATCCAATCTTATTGGATAAAAACCATAATATTATTGGTTTTGGTGAGGTTGCAGAAGATGATTTTCACCCATCAGGACAAACTGTTTACCGCGAAGATGGAGTTATCGAGGTCTGGCCTATTGATAGAAACAACATTGAAAAGAAATGGCGTTATAGCCGTGATACCGTAGAATCTGTCCGCGAAAGAATGTTTGTTGAACAAAACGGCGATAGATTAGAAATCATTTTAAGGCGTGAAAGCGAACCTCCAAAAACAATTTGGACAGACCCTTTATATAACGCCGAAGCTCACGGAACAAATATGATAAAAACAATTATCGGAGGCGGGTTCTCCTACCCCAAATCCTTATATGCGGTAAAAGACGCTATAGGGTTTGCTGTTTGGGGCAAAAAGAATGCCTTGATTCTTGATTTCTTTGCCGGAAGCGGCACCACCTTGCATGCAGTCAATCTGCTGAATTATGAGGATAACGGCAGGCGTAGATGCATCATGGTTACAAACAATGAAGTTTCCGAAGACGTTACAAAAGAATTGATTAAGAAGGGCTTTTTTAACGGTGACAAGGAGTGGGAAAAAGAGGGAATATGCCAGGCTATTACATGGCCAAGAACAAAAAACTCAATTTTGGGTATAAACAGTGCTGGTTTAAAGCTTGAAGGTGATTATTTCACGGCTATACAAGTAAGTAAAGAAAAAGAGCGCAAGTTTTTACAGCTTAGTTTTACTGACTTAAACTCGTTAAACTCAGCTAAGAACAAGAAACAACTGGTTTCACTGCTTGGGAAGGACAAATTGCCGCAATCTTTAGTCAAAGCTGATTCTAAATACATAGTTTCAGACAAACACCCTGCTTCTATCCTTTTCGATGATTCGGCTTACGAGGAATGGCTGTCCGCATTGGAAGACCAGGATCACATTTCAGAGTTTTATATTGTGACACGGAATAACGCACTGTTCAATGAAATAAAAGAAAGAATCGAACAATTGCTTGGAAACATTATCGTGCTTGAAGATGTTAAAAAGCCGATGAGCGAGGGTTTTAAAGCAAACGTTGAGTATTTTAAGCTTGGTTTCTTGGATAAAAACAGCGTGGCGCTCGGGCAGCAGTTTTGGGAGATCCTGCCAATGCTTTGGCTGAAAGCCGGTGCCGTGGGAGAACGTCCGGAGCTGGAACAGGACGCGGAATTGCCGGCAATGCTCATCCCTGCTTCTAGCAACTTTGCTGTCCTTATTGACGAAACGCATTTTGCGGAATTTGTTAAGCAAATTTCTGCAAGAAAAAATATATCTCATGTATTTATCGTCACAAATTCTGAAGAAGCATTTAGGGAGATGGCCTCCCAATTTGACGTGGAGAATATTACCCAGCTTTACAGGGATTATATCGATAATTTCGTTATTAACGGCAGGAGGATTTGATTATGCGAGATACGCTTTTCCCTTTCCAGGAAGACGCCCTGGAAGAATTAAAATCGAAAATAGCCAAAGCACACTTACTATTGGATGACGGCGATCCTCAGGTGATTTCGTTTTCTGCGCCGACCGGCTCAGGCAAGACAATCGTCATGACTTCCCTGTTTGAAGATATTTTCTTTGGCTCCGCCGACTTTGAAAGCCAGCCTGACGCTGTAATCATATGGCTGTCCGATATGCCAGAATTGAATGAACAGACGCGCCTTAAAATCGAGAGCAAGTCTGACAAAATCAGAGTGAGGCAGCTCATCACGATTGATTCGAATTACGATGCGAAATACTTTGAAGGCGGAAATATCTATTTCTTGAATACGCAAAAGCTCGGCAGCGATAAATTGCTGACACAGAAGTCTGACGCCCGCCAATATACCATTTGGGAGACGCTGACCAATACGGCTAAGGCCAGCCCCAAGAGCTTCTACGTTGTTATTGACGAGGCCCATAGGGGAATGTACTCAAGTCCCCGGGCTGAAAACACGGCACAATCCATCATGCAGAAATTTTTATTAGGCAGCCCAGAAGACGGGCTTTGCCAAATGCCGCTGGTTATTGGCATCACTGCTACGCCGCAGCGCTTCCAAAAGCTTTTGGCGGACACATCCTCCACAGTACATAAAGTTATTGTTAAACCCGAAGATGTCCGTGAATCTGGCCTCCTCAAAGACCGGGTCATCATCCATTATCCGGATATCGCAATCAATGCTGATATGACCATGTTTAAAGGCGCAATAGAAAACTGGCTGCAAAAGAGAGAGCATTGGAAAAATTACTGCGAGCAGGAGAATGAAAAGCTCGTTAAACCAATTTTAGTAGTCCAGGTTGAGGATGGAAACGACAGCACATACACCAGAACCGATATGCAGGCTTGCTTGACAATGCTTGAGGAAACGCTGGGGAGAAAACTGATTGATGGCGAAGTCGTTCATACCTTCAATGACCAGAATACCATCAATCTTTGCGGGATCAACATCCCGCGTGTGGAGGCCTCCCGCATAGAAGAAAACGAAGAAATTAATGTGGTTTTCTTCAAGATGAACCTGTCAACAGGATGGGACTGCCCCCGCGCCGAAGTGATGATGTCCTTCCGGAGCGCTCAGGATTACACATATATTGCCCAGCTTTTAGGCAGAATGGTGAGGACGCCGCTGGCAAGAAGGATACAATCGGATGCGGAGCTCAACAATGTCAGCCTGTTCCTGCCCTATTACGATGAGGAAACGGTTTCATCTGTTATCGAAGCCCTAAACAAAAGCGAAGATATTGTACCGGCCGAAACGGGTACTTCAAAAGAGCTTGTTTCCTTAAAGCGAAATTCCGATTTCGCAGATGTATTTTCTTCGATGAATAATCTGATTACATATAAGATAGATGCCGCAAGAAAGCAGCAGCCGTTAAAACGCCTGTCAGCATTGTCGCGCGCTCTTACACAGGATGCAATTGCTCTTGACGCGCAGCGCAACGTTCAAAATGCCATTGTTGAAAAAATGAATGAGGAAATTGCTCGGCTCAAAGCAGATGGAGCCTTTGACGAAAAGGCAAAAGCAATAACCGGATTTGACATGAAAGCTTTGGCCTTTGACTTTGGCGAAAACACCTATGTTATGGAATCAGCGAACAAGTATATTGTTACGGAATTTGACATCAACAACTTGTTTAACCGCGCCGGGAAAATCCTTGGCGATGGGCTTCATATGGCTTATTGGATAAAGCACAGTGCCAGAGACCATGTAGAGGTTAAAGTTGAAGTAATAGTCATGGTGAATGATGTTGAAGCTATGAAAAGGCTCAATGAATTTGCCGAAAATGAATTTGATAATCTATATGAAGCAAATAAGAGAGCCATTTCCCAGCTTAAGGAAGCCCGCAGAAGCGTATATGACAAGCTTCTGTTCTCATCTGAAAAACCTGTTGCTGTTCCTTGGCAGCTCCCCAATGTTATAGATTTTTCATTGTCGGCAGATGCAGCCACTTACGAAAAGCACCTGTTTGTTGATGACAACGGCCGGTTTAAAATAAGCTTAAACACTTGGGAACGCGAGGTATTGTCTGAAGAATTGGCCCGAGGGGCTGTTGCCTGGTTAAGAAATCTTGACCG
The DNA here is from genome assembly GCF_035282765.1 of Ferviditalea candida. Lineage (GTDB taxonomy): Bacteria > Bacillota > Bacilli > Paenibacillales > KCTC-25726 > Ferviditalea > Ferviditalea candida. The sequence continues at coordinate 38,716 of NZ_JAYJLD010000033.1, forward strand.
AAAATCATGGTCCCTTGAAGTCCCTTATGAAAAAGCTGGTGTAGTAGCTCCTATGTATCCTGACCTAATTGTAGTTAGAAAAGACGAGCATGGATATATTTTTGATATTCTTGAACCGCATGATCCCAGCCGGAGCGATAACTGCGAAAAAGCAAAAGGATTGGCAAAATTCGCAGAAAGCCACTGGGCGTTATTCGGGAGGATACAGCTTATAAGAAAAATGAGAGGCCCAGACGGGTTGGATCATTACTACAGGCTTGATATGTCCAAAGCTTCCACAAGAAACAAAGTGCGTGCTATAGCGGACAACCATGCTTTAGATGAATTATTCAAGATCGATGCTGTTTTACAATAATCTTTTGCGTGGGAGATGATAGCTTGATTGACCGACGCGCCGTTTATGCTGTGAAATTCCCAAATGAAGAAGACTTTCAGAATCTAGTCATGGATGTGCACATTCATAAAGGATACTTACGTTTCTTGTCGCCGCCCGACAGGGGGCACGAAATTGAAGGCAAGCTCGGCACGGAGACCGAAGACGGTTTTACTTGGATTTCCGGCCGTACCTTTGCCGGAGAATGGCATTTTAAGATATGTACAATTGATGACTTCCGGGATAAATATTACAAATTCGTTTGTGATGGCACAGCGATAGCGAAAATTATACAAACCACTGAGGATTTGCATGAGTGGTACCGGAAGAATTTTATGTAAAGAGGACTGAATATGAGTCGCATCACATCAATTACAATAACGAATACCTCCTGTGGCTTGTGCAGCACTGAGGAAATCCTGCGCCATATCACAACTGTTTATCGGACAGGAAAAATTAAGCACAGCTTATATAATGGACTCTCTGCAACCGCAGTTAAGGAGTATGGATACAATGTAGATAAACAGCAATGCGAGGCGTTCTTTATATTTCTGTCCGAAGAAGTAAAAATTGATGGATGGATGAACGATTACAGTGTCCCTGTCTGCGATGGCTGGTCTTGGAGTATGCTGGTTCGTTACTCCGACCATTCGGTAAAAAAGATATGCGGAACCGTTGAGCCGCCACCCAATGGTGAAACAATAGAAAAAACAATCCGTAAGCTGGTTCGCTTCAAGAAAAAAGCATGGTTGTTTAGTGGATAATATGCTATATAGTTTAAGTTGATTATTCGCTTATTGCCGGCATTTGCCAATGCACAACAGATGCGATTATATTATCATAATATCAGTACCCAATAAAGGAGAT
>NZ_JAYJLD010000034.1 GCF_035282765.1 Ferviditalea candida
GGGAACCACGCGTACCCATCCCGAACACGAACGTTAAGCCCTCCAGCGCCGATGGTACTTGGACCGAAGGGTCCTGGGAGAGTAGGACGTTGCCAAGCGAAACGAAGAACGTCTCTGATCGATTGGCCGATCAGGGGCGTTTTTATTTGTACGCCGTCCACTCCCCGAAGAGTATCGGAACGGACGGATCGAAGCAAGGCAAAGAAGCGGAATGCGGCTTAAAAATGCGTGCGGTTTATGCAGGTATTTGAAGACAAAATTAATCTTATGAATCCAGGGACCATACAAACTGCTCGCCTAATGATGCCGGACGGCCAAAGTAAAAGACCTTTCCCGAAACTGAAAAAGGTCATCTGAGAAAACCTGAGACGAGGCATAAATCAGCTTGATTATTTCCGAATCAGCAAGGGCTGGCTGTTCAGCAGGTGAAGGCGGGACAATTTCCATATTTCACGAATGGCCGATTGGAGCTCCCATACGCTGTGTCCAAGCATACGGACATGGATATCCCGTTCGGCAGTCAAGCTTGTTCCCATCAGAACTTTGGAATGAGCCGGAAATAGCTCGCGAATCCGCTTGAGCAGATGTTCACCGTCATGTTCAGAACAAAGCCAGAACGTTCCCAAATGTGTGTATTCTTCAAATGCGCCTGTGGAATGATAACGGTGAATCATCGGTTCCAGATAAAAATGATCCCAAACAGCCAGTCGTCCCTCGCGATAAATTTCCGTGTTCATTCGCAGGGATTGATATAAAAATTTTTCATCCCTATGAAGGCGCCCAGGTGTAATGATATCTGCGTAAAACAAGACTGCCTGTGGACCGAGATGGAAAACGGTGTTCATTTCCGTTTTGCTGGATGCAAAAGGAACAATCGGCTCGGGAAAATATTCAAGCAGAGAACGTTCATCAACATAAAAAGTTTGATTCAGCAGAGCCCCTTCGTGACGGGCTGGATGCAGCTTGGTGGAAGCTTGGTTGGTGAGAAACACTTTGCTTTCCGGTTCCAGCTTCATTTCGATTTGATAATGATCGCCTTCAAGCATTCCCGGTGAAGCATCCATGATGCAGACATACAACTGATCGCTGTCTTCAATTCGATGGGTCTTGGAGATTTTCATTGGAGCTTCATGAAAACGATCCGTCAGGACAGTCACACCATTGCGCACTGAAAATTTACCGGATAGACGTCGCTGGTTGTTTGTGCTGCCAGCGGACTTCATGAACGCTGGCATGTTGTCAGAAGCTGCAGGCGGAAACGGGTTTCGCAGGTTGAAATCAAGCTTCATGTGAGTGGTGCTGTCCGGTCATGTGGCTCAGCTCGTGCTCCAGCCAGAGGATTAAGTAATTGAGGCCTTCTCCGGTCATCAGGTTGGTGAGCACGTAGGGGAGCAGGCCGCGCATTTTTTCGGTGTCCTGTTTCATGATCTCAAGACTTGCTCCGACATGGGGGGCCAAATCGATTTTGTTGATCACCAGTAGATCGGAGCGCATAATTCCCGGACCGCCTTTTCGGGGAAGTTTCTCGCCTTGGGCGACGTCAATGATATAAATAAACCGGTCGACCAATTCGGGACTAAATGCAGCGGCCAAGTTGTCTCCTCCGCTTTCGATAAAGATGATGTCCAAATCGGGGAAACGGGCCTCCAGCTCTTCAATCGCTTCAAAATTCATCGATGCATCTTCCCGTATGGCCGTATGCGGGCACCCTCCGGTTTCGACTCCAATGATTCTTTCGGCGGGAAGGGCGGCTTGACGGATCAATATTTCGGCATCTTCTTTTGTATAGATATCGTTTGTTATTACGGCAAGCTGATAACGGTCGCGCAGACTTTTGGCGAGCTTTTCGACGAGCGCGGTTTTTCCTGAACCGACCGGTCCCCCGATTCCTATGCGGATTGGACGGTTAACGACATAAACGGGTGTCTCCCACTGCTCATGGGAGTGATCGGATCCTTGACACATGACGCTTCCTCCTTTTGGATAGACAAGATCTTGCAATAATGACATGGGAAATGGGAAATTTAACAGTTTAATGATTTATGACATAAATAATCGGGAATACAGGATTTCATGATTCATTGAGCGGATCTCCTGGGCAACGGAAAAAGAGTGCAGCTGTTCCACGGGAAGATCCCTGATTTTTTTCCATTCCTCTTCAATAACCGGAATCGCCCTGCGGATAATCATCTGTCCGTCTGTCTGTCCGATTGACATCAAGCGCAATGCGCTGTTGGTGACCATGACGACGCTGGAATAAAGATAACCTTTAACGGCGTCATCGACCGGCAGTTCCAAGTGATAGGCAATCCATGCATGAATAGTCGGGAGTGTGCCTATCCCGTATTCTTTGATAGAGCTTTCCAATTCGCTGAAGGAAATAAACGGATAAAGCGATTTAGCCAGACGAAGAAGACGCTTCCCCATTTTATGAAGCCCTTGTCTGGATTCAAGCGGAGTCCGTTGAACATGAATGATTTTGTCATACAGGCCCAGGCTCCACATATCGTCATTGGCAATAGCGGTATACATGCCTTTGATGGCCAGGCCCTCCAGGCGAACCCAGCTGTTATGAATCTGTGAAAGCACATAATCCTCCAGGTCTTCCATAGTGGAAACTTTCCCGTTCTGAACGTAAGTTTCCAATCCGAAAGAGTGTGAAAATCCGCCGATTGGAAGAGCGGAATCGAGCATCTGCACGTAATAAAGAAAGCGCGTTTCAAATGACACGAAAACCACCTCCTAAAATAAAAAGTATCGCTGAGCCATAGGCAGAACTTCGGCTGGCTCGCATGTAACCGGTTCACCATCGACTTTCACTTCATACGTCTCCGGATTCACCTCGATTTTTGGTGTGCGGTCGTTCAGCATCATGTCTTTCTTGCCAATGTTCCTGCAGTTCTTGACAGGCTCTATGCGTTTTTTCAGCTGCAACCGCTGGGGAATTCCGCGGTCGATCGCCGCCTGGGAGACGAACGTGATAGATGTGCTATGAACCGCATTCCCATATGCTCCAAACATGGTTCGCCCATAAACGGGTTGCGGCGTCGGTATGGAAGCATTCGGATCGCCCATTTGGGCATACGCGATGAATCCGCCCTTAATGACCAATTCGGGCTTAATGCCGAAAAATGCCGGCTTCCAAAGCACGATATCCGCCAATTTGCCTGTTTCGATGGAACCGACGATATGCGAGATGCCGTGTGCGATGGCGGGATTGATCGTATATTTGGCGATATATCGTTTGATGCGGAAATTGTCTCCGCTTCCCGCAGCTGCATCCTCAGGCAGTTCACCGAACTGCTTTTTCATTTTGTCGGCCGTCTGCCAGGTGCGGATGATCACCTCGCCAACGCGTCCCATGGCCTGTGAATCCGAGCTGATGATGCTGAAAACTCCCCGATCGTGGAGAATATCCTCTGCGGCAATTGTCTCGGGACGAATGCGCGAATCGGCGAAAGCGACGTCTTCCGGAATCGAGCTGTCGAGATGATGGCAGACCATCAGCATATCCAGGTGCTCTTCAATGGTATTGACGGTATAAGGGCGTGTCGGATTCGTCGAGGAAGGAATGATGTTGGCTTCACCCGCCAACCGGATAATGTCCGGGGCGTGTCCTCCTCCGGCTCCTTCCGTATGGTAAGTATGAATCGTTCTGCCTTTGATGGCGGCAATCGTATCCTCCACAAAGCCGGCTTCATTCAAAGTATCTGTGTGGATCGCCACTTGAACATCATACCGGTCGGCAACCGTCAAGCAGTTGTCTATTGCCGACGGAGTCGTGCCCCAGTCCTCGTGCAGCTTGAGTCCGATCGCGCCGGCTTCGATTTGCTCGGCGAGCGGCGCCGGGAAAGAGCTGTTGCCTTTGCCGAGAAAGCCGAGATTCATCGGGAACGCTTCGGCGGCCTCAAGCATCCGGTGGATGTTCCATGCTCCCGGTGTGCAGGTGGTGGCGTTCGTCCCGGTGGCAGGGCCGGTGCCTCCGCCGATCATGGTGGTAATGCCAGAGTCCAGAGCGGTCTCGATCTGCTGCGGACAGATAAAATGGATGTGGCTGTCGATCCCGCCGGCTGTGGCAATCAAGCCCTCTCCAGCAACGACCTCGGTGCTGGCTGCCACAATTAAATTCGGGTGCACGCCCTCCATCGTATCCGGGTTTCCCGCTTTGCCGATTCCCGCGATTTTGCCGTCGCGAATTCCGATATCCGCCTTAATAATACCGGAGTGATCAATAATGACAGCGTTGGTAATAACCAAATCCAGCGCAAGGCCGTCCGATGAGCCTTCCCTGGTTGTGCCGGAGGATTGGCCCATACCGTCCCGAATGACCTTGCCTCCGCCGAATTTGCACTCATCTCCATATACGGTGAAGTCTTTTTCGATGGCTGCCCATAAATCCGTATCCGCCAATCGCACGGCGTCGCCTGTGGTCGGTCCGAAAATGGAGGCATACTGCACCCTTGTCATTTTAGCCATGATCCGCCTCCCCTTTCCATCGCAGTATGCGTTCATTTAATTCCAGTGAATCCGGGGCAGGTTCCATAGGACCTGATGTAAGCCCGTTCAACCCGAAGACTCTTTTGAATCCCCTGAAGCTGACCAGCTCGACTGGTTTTTCTTCCCCCGGCTCAAACCGCACGGCAGTCCCCGCCGGAATGTTCAAGCGCATCCCGAAAGCGGCGGAACGATCAAAATGCATCGCTTTGTTCACTTCGTAAAAATGAAAATGTGAGCCGACCTGAATCGGACGATCCCCTTTATTGACTACGATCAAGGAAATCGTTTTTCGATCCTGATTGATTTCCAAATCCCCCGGCTGAATGCGAAATTCTCCAGGTATCATGCCGACCGCTCCTCTCTATCGAATAGGCTCATGAATGGTGACCAGCTTCGTGCCGTCCGGAAAGGTGGCCTCCACCTGCACTTCGGCGATCATTTCAGGAATACCCTCCATCACGTCTTCCCTGGTCAGGATGGTTCCGCCGAAAGCCATCAGCTCGGCAACGGTCGAACCGTCCCTGGCCCGCTCCAATAATTCTGAGGTAATGAGCGCCATGGCTTCGGGATAGTTTAATTTCAGTCCCCGCTCGCGTCTTTTTTGGGCCAGCTGAGCAGCCATGGTGATCAGCAGTTTTTCCTTCTCTCGATCGGTAAGGTGCATGGGCTTCCTCCTTTAATTGTTATATATGTAATAATATCTTACATATATAATTTTATCAATCATAAATGTAAAATAAATTAACATATTATTGGATATAAATATCGATTTTATATATAAAAAATGTCCAGAAATAAAGAAAATCATAATTAAAATAGTATTTATGTTATATATATTGACATAAGTGGTTTTGCGGAATATAATAAAAACACGAACATCGTAAGGATAAATTGAATCAATGTTCGGAAAAAACATAGCAATATAGCTGTCTAGGGTTCCGTTGGGTGTTTCCCGCATTCAAGCTGGTCCGAGAGACGGCGTATAAACAAAGCGGATGCGCAAAGGTCCATTTTGCTTATATAACACGGAGGGACAAAAGCCTGGGAGGACCAAATCTTCCATGGCTTTTATATTTTAAAGAGGAGGGATTGGGATGAAAAAATGGTTTCTGAGTGGATTGGCATTCCTGTTGGTCATGACGGTTATCTTTACAGGCTGCTCCAATGGAAAAGACCGAGAGGCAAGTGCGGGAGCTGAAGGGGAACCGATCAAAATCGCATTAAGTCCTTGGCCCGGTTGGTTTTTCTGGTTTTTGACCGAAGAGAAAGGATTTTTCAAAAAGCACGGCGTGAATGTTGAGCTCAAATGGTTCCCGGTGTACAGCGACTCCCTGCAGGCCCTCTCGACCGGCCAGGTGGATGCGAACAGTCAAACGTTAAGCGATACCCTGGCGCCCTTGTCTAAGGGAATCGGACTGAAGGTCGTGCTGGTGAATGACAATTCCAACGGCGGCGATGCGATCGTGGCGAAGCCCAAGATCCAATCGGTCAAAGATCTGAAGGGGAAAACGGTGGCGACGGAATTGGGGACAGTGGATCACTTCCTGCTGCTGACGGCCCTGGAGCAAAACGGAATGTCGGAGAGCGACATCAACTATGTGAACATGACGGTCAACGATGCAGGCCCCGCCTTCATCAACGGCAAAACCGACGCCTCTGTGCTGTGGGAACCTTTCCAAACGACGGCGGTTAAAGAGGGCAAGGGCAAGGTGCTGTTTTCCTCCAAACAAACCCCGGGTCTGATTCCCGACTTGCTGGTATTTCGTGAGGATACCGTAACCAAACGTCCGGAGGATGTGCAAAAAATTATCGATGCCTGGTTCGATACTTTGAATTACTTTAAGGAACATCCGGACGAATCCATAGCGATTATGGCCAAGAAGGCTGATACCTCGCCGGAGGATTTCAAGCTGGGATTGGAGAGCGTGAAAATTTTCAATCTGGACGATAACCTGAAGGCTTTTGAGCCTGCCGAAAGCTTTGAGTCGCTGGCTTATACCGGCGGAAAAACGGCGGAATTCCTCAAGAAGCTGAATATGATCGATAAGCTTCCGGATGTGTCCAAGGCGCTTGAGCCGAAATTCGTGAAAAATGTGACCGCGAGGTGATGGAGCATGGGAATGCCCAAAAAGCTCATGAAGTCGGCCGTGCTTCCGGGGGGCGGAAATCCGGCGGAGAGTGAACTGCGCGATGTGCGGCCGCGAAATCGGAAAAGCAAGCATTGGGAGATTCATCGGGATATTCATCAGAGATTGTTTTTGATGCTGTCGCTGGGGTCATTCCTGTTCGTTTTGCTGCTGTGGTCTCTCTTAAGCTATTCGGAAGCGGTGAACCAGACATTTTTGCCCAAGCCCCATCAAGTTGTTGTCGAGTTTTTTCAATTGTTAGGAACCTCAATCTATTGGGGGCATATCGGCATCAGCATGTTTCGGGTAACGGCCGGGTTTTTGCTGGCCTGCGCGATCGGCATTCCCTTGGGCATCTTTGCTGGAACGTTCAAGGTGGGTGAGGCGATCGTCGAACCGCTGATGGAGTTTGTCCGGTATATGCCCGCTGTTGCGTTTATCCCGCTGATTATGGTATGGGCAGGAATCGGGGAATGGGCAAAGGTATTGGTGATCTTCATCGGTTCTTTTTTTCAGCTGGTGCTGATGGTCGCGGACAACACCCGGAAGGTGCCGGACGATTTGCTTCAGGCTTCGTACACGCTTGGAGGCAGCAGATGGCAGGTCATTGAAACGGTGCTCATCCCTTCCATGCTTCCGAGTTTGATGAACACGCTCCGCTTGATTTTGGGATGGGCATGGACGTATTTGGTTGTAGCGGAATTGGTGGCCGTAAACAGCGGGCTGGGATATGCCATCATGAAGGCGCAGCGGTTTTTGAATACGGACCAGATTTTTGTCGGCATTATCGTCATCGGCTTGCTCGGATTGATCAGCGACCGAATCTTCGCCTTCGTCAACAAGCGTTTGTTCCCTTGGGTGTAAGGAATGAAAGACAGGAGGTGCCCCGATGGGCGGATCTTTTATGGAACCACAAGTGAAAGACCACAATCAGATCGATGTTGTCGGACTTCGCAAAGTATACAAAACGAAGCATTCCGAATTTGAGGCGCTGCACAATATCCGTCTTTCCCTGAAGAAGAACGAGTTTCTGAGCATCGTAGGCCCTTCCGGTTGCGGGAAATCCACGGTGCTGAAGCTGATTGCCGGGCTGGAGGAACCGACGGAAGGGCGGGTGCTGATTGAAGGAGAGGAAGTGACGGGGCCGGGTGCCGACCGAGGAATGGTGTTTCAAGGATATACGCTGTTTCCGTGGCTGACCGTCCGCCAGAACATCGAATATGGTCCGAAATTGCAAGGGGTGCCTATTCTGGAACGTCGCGCGATCTCGAATCACTATCTTCGCTTGATCCGCCTTGAATCCTTTGCCAACGCGCTGCCGAAACAGCTGTCCGGCGGCATGAAGCAGCGGGTGGCGATTGCCAGGGCGTTGGCCAACAAACCCAAGGTTTTGCTGATGGATGAGCCGTTCGGCGCGCTTGACGCGCAGACCAAGCTGGAGATGCAGGAAATGTTGATGGAGGTTTGGAGAAAGGAAAAAACGACGGTAGTCTTTATCACTCACGATATGGATGAAGCGATATTCTTATCGCAGCGGGTTGTTGTGATGGCCGCTCATCCGGGGCGAATTGTCAGGGAATTTCAGGTAGATCTGCCTGCAGAAAGAACGGCGGAAACGAGAGGGTATCCCAAATTCCTTGAGCTCAAACGGGAAATGATCTCATTGCTGAAGCCAGCGCATTAATCAATTAGTCATAATAGGGGAGGAAATGATCATGGGATTTTTTGATTCACACGGGCTGAATTACAAAAAGAACAATTCGGATACGACATCTTTCAATAGAGAGGATCTGCACGGAATCCAAGCCGCCTTTAAGGAAGCGACCCTTCCGACGGCGCGCGGGGAGGAGGAAATCCGAAATTCGTTGAAAAACGGTCTGGAGGCGGCCGAAAGCATCGAGGACCGCACGATTTCCTGCTTCAGCCGCGGCGAACTGCCGCATTATGCGGGAATTAACACTTTCTTGAAGATGCCCTATTTGGAAGATGTCAATCGGGTGGGCGAATATGATGTCGCGGTGATGGGCGTACCCTTTGATATCGGCACGACTTATCGTTCCGGCACACGCTTCGGTCCGCAGGCGATTCGTCGGATCTCCGCGCTGTATCAAACCTATAATTATGAAATGGGCGTCGATTTGCGCGAGCAGCTGAAAATCTGCGATGTCGGCGACGTGTTTACGATAGCGAACATTGAAAAGAGCTTCGATCAAATCAGCAAAGCGGTATCCCATGTCATGAGCCAAGGGACAATGCCGGTCATTCTTGGCGGGGATCATGCGATCGGCTACCCTTGTCTACGCGGTGTTGCGGAGAATGTTGACGGGAACATTGGGATTATTCACTTGGACCGCCATGCCGATATTCAGGAAAAAGACATGGACGAACGGATGCACACGACGCCGTGGTTCCATGCAACCAACATCAAGAATGCGCCGGCGGTCAATCTGGTGCAGATCGGGATCGGCGGCTGGCAGGTTCCCCGTCCCGGCGTAAAGGTGGCCAGGGAGAGAGGCACGACGATCATGACGATTAACGATGTGGAGAACCTCGGGATCGACAAGATCGCGGAAATGGCGCTGGAGGTGGCTTGGAAGGGCGCGAAGGCGGTGTATTTGAGCTTCGACATCGATTCCGTCGATTGCGGATTTGTGCCGGGAACCGGCTGGCCGGAGCCGGGCGGATTTCTGCCGCGCGAAGCGCTGAAGCTGCTGCAGTTGGTGGCCAAGGAAGGAATTGCCGCCATGGAGGTCGTGGAAGTGGCTCCGGCTTATGACATCAGCGACACGACGGCGCTGCTGGCGACCCGTGCGGTGCTGGATGTGCTGGCAACGATGGTGAACAACGGGAAAATAGGAGGAAAGTAAGCATGCATATACCGGACGGCTTTCTGGATACCCGAACATGGATTGCGGCCGATCTGGTTTGCGCCGCCGTGTTGAGTGAGGCGCTGCGCCGGACGCGTTTGACGGTAACACGAAGACAAGTGCCGATGGTGTCACTGATCGGAGCCTTCGTGTTCGCCGCCCAAATGATCAATTTCCCGGTAGCGGGAGCTACTTCGGGGCATTTTCTGGGAGGCAGTCTGACCTCTATATTGTTCGGCCCTTGGATCGGCTCCGTCATCATGACCGCGGTCATTCTCGTTCAGGCCTTCGTCTTTCAGGACGGGGGGATTACTGTACTGGGCGCCAACATTCTGTGCATGGGATTTATCGGGAACTTTCTAGGATATGGAATATATAAAATGCTCACGGCGATTTTTCCGGAACGTTGGTCTTTCGCTTCCTCTTTTGTATCGGCATGGTTTTCGGTGGTGGCCGGGGCATCGGCGGTATCGGTGCTGTTGTCGGTGTCCGGCACGGTGCCGCTGCCGATGGCTCTGACGGCGATGGCCGGATGGCATGTGTTGATCGGAATCGGCGAAGGACTGATCACCGCATTCGTCGTGGGCTACTTGCGGGAGAGAAATATTGTCTTCTCCGGCAGAAGCGAGTCTGCAGATTTAGGTGATACCGGTCAACAGAACACCTCAGGCGGGATGAAGAAATGGGCGGTATTGGTGCTTGCTACAATGGGTATCGTCGTGTTTTTGTCGCCGTTTGCTTCTACATTGCCTGACGGTCTTGATCGAGTGGCAATTGATCATCAATTCGCGGGAAAAGCCAAGAGCGGCTTCGTAGATGCTCCCTTGGCGGGATATCAGATCGGTTTTGCCGAAGGAAAAATTTGGGGTACGGCCGGCGCGGGTTTGGCGGGCGTGCTGATGATCATGGCGTTGCTGTACGGCTATCATCGGATAACCGCAAAAAGTCCAGCGGTAAGATGTCAAGAACCTAATTCATGAGAATTGGAAATTTATTTCGGAATAAGCCTCATGAGCCGGGGAAAATGACCATGCCGAAACAGACCCAGCAGAAAATCAAGCAAAATACCAAATTTTTACTAGTAATTCGTTTAAGGACTTTGGCAAAGGAGGCGTTAATCCTTCGCGCTGTTCACCTTCCTTCGAGGCGTGTAGAGTTGGTCGTTGCGTAGCAGCACATCGAGCAGACGCACAAGTTTTCTTGCCGTTAAGACGAGGGCGCGTTTATGTTGATGCTTGGGAACTTTCTTATACTTTTTCCGGTAGTACTGGCTTTCCTGAACTTGCTGACGAGTTTCGGATTGATTGTGAAAACTTTGGCTTTATGCTCCCTTAGCGCTGGATCCTCGTGCATGTACATCGCGGGATGCCAGCTGTAGACCGAGGTGGCCTCAAGCCCGATGTGGATTTCTTAAGAGGGTAGCTTGTCCGAAACGGCGACGATGCGGTCTCTCAGATGGGACGCACCTTGCAGATTGTTTTTCACCTTCAGCGTCTAAGCGTATCGCCTTCAGGGTTCATGAAACACGCTTCCAGTTCTTCCGAACTGACGTCAATACCGACAAATAGCTTCAATTGGAATTCCTCCTTTCTTTGAGGGATTCGGGGAACGGACTCTCCGGGATGCCTCCGGCGCACTCGCCGCTCAGTCACCCTCGCATATGAGGACACACTTCGGTTCATGAGCTGCCCCGACCCGGCTACATTGTCCAGAGACATCCTGGAAAGTCCAGTCCCAATTTTAATTTTCAAATAACAAATTGGAAATTTTGAAGGCCGCTCTCAGTCCCCTAGGGGACTGGAAATTGGAACACAAGTGCCTTCAAGAAATACTATACGAGGAGTGAACGGCATGAAGGGGCTGGCGATTGACGTTCAAGAACGGCATGGCCGAACGCTGAAGCTGGGTTCTCCGAGAATGCGAATGCTTACGGTGTTCCTTCTGTTGGCCGCAACGGTCGCAGTTTCAAGTATCGAAGTTTTGGCCGTCGAAGCTTTGCTGCTTGCGCTGGCGCTGCTTTGGATCGGAATCCCGTTTCGTTATTTGGTCTCCCGTACGCTGCTTATCCTTCCGTTCGGGCTGGGCTCGCTGATGTTTTTGCCGTTTACCCGGCAGGGCGAAGCGCTGTTCGTCATTTGGGGCTTTGCCGCTACAAAGGCAGGGGCGATTCATGCCGGCATCATTCTGATGAAAATGGTTTGCGCCAATTTGCTGATTACCTTCCTGCTGTCCACGACTCCGCTGTTTGAATTGATCAAAAGCCTGCGGACGCTAGGTGTGCCTGCGGTGCTGATCGAGATGACGGCGATGATGATGCGGTATTTCTTCCTGCTTACCGAGGATGCGGGGAGCATGATCAAGGCGCAGAAATCCAGGGGCTTATCCAATGAAGGGTGGCTGTGGAGCCGCAGCACCTACCGCCGGTTCGGACAGTTGCTCGGGGTGCTGTTTATCCGGTCTTACGGACGAAGCTGGCGGATATATAATGCGATATTTGCGCGCGGCGGCTACGACGGGGGGATTGCCTCGGGGAAAAAGGTGACAGCGGAAAGGGGGAGCTCCCGAATGATTATGGAAGTCAAGCAGGCGGAATACCGCTACGGAGACATCGCCGCCCTGAAAGGCGTGAATTTGCAAATTCCGACCGGCGGCAAGGTGGCCCTGATGGGTCCGAACGGCGCGGGAAAATCGACGCTGATTTCCTTGTTGAACGGTTTGGAGCAGCCGCACCGCGGGGAAATCTATTTTAAAGGAACGCGGATCGGACGGGGGCAATTGAACGAAATCCGGCAAAAGGTAGGCGTCGTCTATCAGGATCCGGACGATCAGATTTTCTCCGCGACGGTGGAGGAGGATGTTGCCTTTGGCCCAAGCAATATGGGTTTGCCGAAAGAAGAAGTGGAAGAGCGGGTGCAGATGGCTCTCGGGTCCGTCGGAATGCGGGAATACCGCAAGCGCTCGCCGTTCGAGCTGAGCTACGGGCAAAAAAGGCGGGTCGCGATTGCCGGTGTGCTGGCGATGAGACCTGAGGTGATCATACTCGATGAGCCGATGGCCTACCTGGATCCCAAGGGCAGAGATGAGCTCCAGTCGCTTCTGGAAGCGCTGCATTTGATGGGAATTACGATCATCGTCGCGACGCATGATGTCGATTTTGCCGCTGAATGGGCCGAGACGGTGATCCTGCTCAAGGATGGAGAGGTGCTTGCATCGGGAACGGCCGATCTATTATTTGAGGACCGCTGGATACATGCGGCGGATTTGCATTTGCCCAGGCTGGCAAGGCCGTTCCGGATGATCCGGGGTCTTCGGGAAGAAGCGAGGCCGCGAACGGTCAGGCAGGCGGCGCAAATAATTTGGCGGATGATGATGAACCGGGACTATTTTGTAAACGGCTCGGATGCCGGAGAGCGTGCCGAAAACGAAAAAAAGCGGCGGGATATTTGAAGTGCAGACAGTAAAGAAAGCATGAAAAGTATGGAAATCGGAGAAAGCAAGCGATGTGCATAAAGAGATCCAATAAAAACGAACTTTTCGGAAAAGGTTTATTCGAAACGTTCGTTTTTTTTGGTTGACATGCAGGATGAAAGCTTGATAAACTAATGTTGCGCCGATGAAGCGTGCAGAAAAAATGTAGTTTTTTGTCACATACACGAATAACACTGACTCGTACTGCGAGCGTTCGGATGTTTATTCGGTTTTATTTTGCCCTTTTTTCGAAAAACGGCCATCGCCCAACGGTTGCCGCAAATGTCCATGTCCAGCGGGTAGGCTATGAGATGAACCGCCTTTGGACTTTTTTCTTTTTGGGAAATGATTCTTCGGATATAGGCTCATAATGAATATATTGATGGAGTTTGTCCGACGGATACGAAATATGCGAATTCTTATTTTATATATTGGTTATTCCGGATAAGGGATGGCACTCCACCACTCTTAAAACCAGGAATTTGATTGAATTCTTGCGGTTAATTCCCGGTAAAGGTGGACGTAAACTTTCCGTGCTCACCCTTATCCCTCCATAACCATTCCGAATAAATTTTCGCAATACTTCTTTCGTCGGATTTTGAAGGGTTTTGTATATTTATTTGCATATTTATCGGAAGGCAGGTAGGAAGATGTCCGCTTTGGTTGGAGTTATCATGGGAAGTCAATCGGATTGGGAGACGATGAAGCGCGCTTGCGACGTGCTGGACGAACTGGGGGTCCCCTATGAGAAGAAAGTCGTTTCCGCGCACCGCACTCCGGATTATATGTTTGAATACGCCGAGCATGCGGCGGATCGGGGCATTCGGGTGATCATTGCCGGCGCGGGCGGAGCCGCCCACTTGCCCGGGATGGTCGCCGCTAAGACGGTGCTTCCGGTCATCGGCGTACCGGTTCAAACCTCGACCTTGAACGGATTGGATTCTCTGCTCTCGATCGTGCAGATGCCGGGCGGCGTACCGGTTGCGACCGTTGCGATCGGCAAGGCCGGCGCGACGAATGCGGGGCTTTTGGCCGCGCAAATTCTCGGTGTAACCGACGCCGACATCCGGAGCAAATTGATTTCGCGGAGGGAAGCCATAAGGGCTTCTGTTCTGGGAAGCAGTGATGAGCTATGAACCGATCGAATGTGATTTTGCCGGGAAGAACGATCGGCATTCTTGGCGGAGGACAGCTGGGGAGAATGATGGCTTTGGCCGGAAGGCATATGGGCTACCGGTTTGTCACGCTCGATCCCGCCGATGATTCACCGTGCGGCCAGGTCAGCGACCGCCAAATCATCGCGCCTTATCATGATGTGGATGCGGCTCGGGCGCTGATTGAAATGAGCGATGTCATCACCTATGAATTTGAGAATGTCGATGCCCAGGTGGCCGAGGTTCTCAGCCGTGAGTCATACGTTCCTCAAGGAAGCAAGCTGCTGTACACGACCCAGCATCGGCTTCGCGAAAAAAGGGCCGTGGAGGCCTCGGGCGTACCGGTCGCCCCATATATGGAAATTACCGATCTGGCAAGTCTGCAGGCAGGCATTGCACAGTTCGGCATTCCCTGTGTTTTGAAAACCGCAACCGGGGGCTATGACGGGAAAGGCCAATGGGTGCTTCGTTCGCCGGGAGAAGCGGGGGAAGCTTATGCCGAATTAAGCCGCGCAGGAACCGAGCTTGTACTGGAAAAATTCATTCATTTTGAAAAGGAATTATCGGTGATTGCCGCGCGCAGCCCGAGCGGTGAAATCAGAACGTTCCCTGCTGCGGAAAATATACATGTCCATAATATTCTGCATCAGTCGATTGTGCCCGCGCGCATCGGCGCAGAGACCGAACGCAGAGCCAGAGAGCTGGCGGAAAAGATCGCGGAAGGGCTCGACGTTATCGGCCTGATTGCGGTCGAAATGTTCCTTGCGCCCGGCGGCGAATTGTATGTCAATGAATTGGCGCCCAGACCGCACAATTCCGGGCACTATACGATCGAAGCCTGCAGAACCTCGCAATTTGAACAGCATATCCGGGCCATCTGCAATTTGCCGCTGGGCTCGACGGAGCTGACGACGCCGGCGGTGATGGTCAACGTGCTCGGAGAGCATATGGAGCCGCTGCTCAAATGGATGGAGGAGGACGACGGGAGCTTGCCCGGCGGCATGATCGCCAAGGTGCATCTCTACGGGAAAGATGAAAGCAAAATCCATAGAAAGATGGGGCATGTCACCTTGTTGACGGACCGTATCGACATTGCTGAGCAGTGGATTGAAGCATCGGGTATTTGGACAGAAAAAAATTCAAGGAATTCGGAGGACCAAACATGATTGAACGCTACACCCGACCCGAAATGGCGAAAATCTGGACGGAGGAGAACAAGTTTCGCGCATGGCTGGAAATGGAATTGAGTTCGTGCGAGGCTTGGTCGGAGCTCGGGGTAATCCCGAAGGAAGACGTGCAGAAGCTGAGGGAGAACGCCGGCTTCAATATCGACCGCATCCATGAAATCGAGCAGGAGACTCGTCATGACGTGATCGCCTTCACCCGCGCCGTTTCGGAGACATTGGGCCCCGAGCGCAAATGGGTTCATTACGGCTTAACATCCACGGATGTCGTGGATACGTCGCTCGGCTATCTTTTGCTTCAAGCGAATCGGATCATCGAGCAGGACATCGTGCGGTTTATCGAAATTTTGCGCGACAAGGCGATTGAACATAAATATACGGTTATGATGGGACGAACCCACGGCGTGCATGCGGAACCGACAACCTTCGGATTGAAGCTGGCGCTGTGGCACGAAGAGATGAAGCGCAATCTCGAGCGTTTCCGGCATGCCGCCGACGGCGTGCAGTACGGCAAAATTTCCGGCGCGGTCGGCACCTATGCGAATATCGATCCGTTCGTGGAAACTTATGTGTGCGAAAAGCTCGGCATCAAGCCGGCGCCGATTTCCACACAGACGCTGCAGCGCGACCGCCATGCCGAATATATGGCGACGCTGGCGCTGATCGCCACATCGATGGACAAATTTGCGACGGAAATCCGGGCGCTTCAGAAAAGCGAGTTCCGCGAGGTCGAAGAACCGTTCGCCAAAGGCCAGAAAGGCTCCTCGGCGATGCCGCACAAACGCAATCCGATCGGCTGCGAAAACATCTCCGGTTTGGCCCGGGTGATTCGCGGCCATATGGTGTCGGCATATGAGAACGTGCCGCTGTGGCATGAACGGGACATTTCCCATTCCTCGGTGGAACGGATCATCCTTCCCGATGCGACGATGCTCATCAATTACATGCTGAACCGTCTCGGCAATATCATCAAGAATCTGTCGGTATTCCCGGAGAACATGAAGCGCAATATCGAGCGCACCTTCGGAGTGCCGTTCTCCGGCCGGGTCATGACCAAGCTGATCGACAAAGGGTTGTCGAGGGAGCACGCATACGATACGGTGCAACCTAGGGCCATGCAGGCGTGGGAGGAGCAGCGCTCATTCCGCGAAATTATTGAATCCGACGCGGCAATCCGCGAGCATTTGAGCCTTGAGGAAATCGCTGATGCGTTTAACCCGGAGTGGCATTTGAAGCATGTCGATACCATTTTTCAAAGACTCGGTTTACATTAAGGGAGGCTTTTCATTTGACTTCACCTGCTGCAATAACAACCGCCGTCGATTATGTCAAGGCGCCGCTGCTGTATAAAGGAAAGGTTCGTGAGCTGTATGATCTCGGGAAGCACTATTTGATCGTCGTGACCGACCGGATCTCCGCCTTCGACTTTGTCCTGAGGCCGCCGGTTCCCGGCAAAGGCAGTGTCCTCAACCGGCTGAGCGCCTTCTGGTTTGAGCAGACAAAGCATTTTCAGCCGAATCATGTGGTGCATACGGATGTGAACCTGCTAGGTGACCTCGTCACGGACAAGGATTTGCTGAAGGATCGGATCATGGTCACACGCAAGGCCCAGCGGATCGATATCGAATGCATCGTCCGGGGCTATATTACCGGAGGGGGATGGAGACAATACCAAAAGACGGGTGCCGTCAACGGTATTGAGCTTCCGGAAGGTATGCGCAAAAACCAGCGTCTGGATTCCCCCATCTTCACCCCGTCGGCCAAAAATGACGTCGGACACGACGAAGATATCCCGATCAAACGGATGGAGACCATGGTCGGTTCCGAGCTGACCACGCAGCTGATGGAAAAAAGCCTGAAGCTGTATGAATTTGCCGCGGAATTTTGTGCGGAACGCGGAATTATTCTGGCGGACAGCAAGTTCGAATTCGGCATCTGCAACGGGGAAATCATTCTGATCGACGAGCTGTTCACGCCTGACTCTTCCCGGTACTGGGCCAAAGAAAATTATGCGCTGGACATTGAAATCGACAGTATGGACAAAGAGCCGGTACGAAGCTATTTGGCCCATTCGGATTGGGATAAAGTCAGCGACCCCGGCGAGCTTCCGCAGTCCGTGGTGGAGGCAACCGCCCGGCGGTATGCGGAAATTCTGAGGCGCTTAACACAATAAACCCATTGAAATATATCAGCGAGGACATTTTTTAACGAAAAAATGGAGGGGTTCACCAGATGATCAAAGCAACCATATATGTAACTATCAAGCGGGGCGTACTGGATCCGCAGGGGAATGCCGTACAGGGAGCGCTGCATTCGATGGGATTCGATGAAGTGGGCAGCGTCCGCATCGGCAAATACATGGAGCTGGAGCTGAACACGGATAACCGCGCGGAAGCGGATAACCGGGTAAAAGCGATGTGCGAGAAGCTGCTGGCCAATACAGTCATTGAGGACTACCGTTTCGAACTTCAATAAGGTCTGAGTCCGAAGCCGGAGTGGTACTACCGTTTCGAACTTCAATAAGGTCTGAGTCCGAAGCCGGAGTGGTACTACCGTTTCGAACTGCTATCATCAGTATTTGTCGATGATCGTGTTTTGCACTATTTGACCACATAAGAATTTACAAGTTTCCGGTCATTCGGAAAGGCAAATTCTTATTGGCATAAAAACCCACCTTTAAAAGCGGTCACTCATCATTGAATTAGCTTCGATAAAGGTTTTTTTAAGAGGAGGAAGTTCACATGAATTTTGCCGTTCTGGTATTCCCCGGCTCGAACTGTGATCTGGACTGCCACAAAGCGGTTGAGCAGACGCTGCGGCAGCCGGTGGATTATGTATGGCATACGGAAACGGATTTGTCCAAGTATGACTGCATTATTGTACCCGGAGGCTTTTCCTACGGCGACTACTTGCGTTCCGGAGCGATCGCCCGGTTTGCGCCGGTTATGGATGCGCTGGTGAAAGCCGCGGAAGAGGGAAAATACATTCTCGGAATCTGCAACGGATTTCAGATTTTGCTGGAGACGGGCTTGCTTCCCGGCGCCATGCTGCGCAACAAGACGCTGAAGTTTCGCTGCCATAAGGTGATGCTGCGTGTGGAGAACAACCGGACCCCGTTCACGAAGGATTATGGGCCGGGTGAATTGATCGATATCCCGATTGCGCATGGGGAAGGCAATTACTATTGTGATGAGGAAACCTTGAAGAAGCTGAAAGCGAACGATCAGATTGTGTTCCGTTACGCGGACGAAAATCCGAACGGTTCGATTGACGATATTGCGGGCATCTGCAATGAACAGGGAAATGTGGTAGGGATGATGCCGCACCCTGAACGAGCGGTCGATATGATTTTGGGATCGGAAGACGGCAAGCGGATGTTCACTTCCGTTTTGCGGACATGGAGGGAGAAACATGACCCAGCAGTTATCGGTTAAGGAACCGACGCCGGAGCAGATAGCGGACGAGAAAATTTACCGTCAAATGGGCTTGACGGATGCAGAATATGCTAGAATTTGCGGCCTGATCGACAGAAAACCTAACTATACGGAGATCGGCATTTTCAGCGTAATGTGGTCGGAGCATTGCTCCTATAAAAATTCCAAGCCGGTGCTCCGGAAATTTCCGGTTGACGGACCGCACGTGTTAATGGGACCGGGAGAAGGCGCGGGGATTATCGATATCGGCGACAATCTCGGCGTCGCGTTCAAAATTGAAAGTCATAATCATCCTTCAGCGATCGAACCTTACCAAGGAGCTGCAACGGGGGTCGGAGGGATCATCCGGGATATTTTCTCGATGGGCGCCCGTCCTGTGGCTCTGCTGAATTCGCTGCGCTTCGGGCGGCTGGAGAACGAGCGGGTTAAATATTTGTTCGAGAACGTCGTTTCGGGGATTGCCGGTTACGGAAACTGCATCGGGATTCCCACGGTCGGCGGCGAAGTTATGTTCGATGAGAGCTATGAGGGCAACCCGCTGGTCAACGCGATGTGCGTCGGCTTGATCAGCCACGACAAAATCCAACGCGGTGTCGCAAAGGGTGTCGGCAACGCGGTGTTCTATGTCGGGCCGGCCACGGGAAGGGACGGGATCCACGGTGCGACTTTCGCTTCGGAGGAGCTTTCCGAGGAGTCGGAATCCAAGCGTCCGGCCGTACAGGTCGGCGATCCGTTCATGGAAAAGCTCGTCATGGAAGCTTGCTTGGAATTGATCGATTCCGGCATCGTCATCGGCATTCAAGATATGGGAGCGGCCGGCTTGACCAGTTCGAGCGCGGAAATGGCCAGCAAGGCGGGCAACGGATTGGAGCTGTATCTGGATCGCGTTCCGCAACGGGAAGAGGGCATGACCCCTTACGAGATGATGCTGTCGGAATCGCAGGAACGGATGCTGTTTGTCGTCGAACCGCATAATGAAGAGCAGGCGAAAGCGATTTTCGAGCGTTGGGGACTTTATTGCGAAAAAATCGGCAAGGTCACCGATGACGGGCGCTATAAATTGTTCCACCACGGTGATTTGGTGGCGGATCTTCCGGTCACGGCGGTTGTCGACGAGTGTCCGGTTTATCAGAAGCCTTCGGCCGTACCGGAATATTACAAGCAGCAGGCTGAAGTGGACACCACGCGCTATCTGGAAGTGACGGATTTGGAGGAAGCGCTGCAAAAGATTCTTGCTTCTCCGACAGTAGCGAGCAAAGAGTGGGTCTACAACCAATATGATTATATGGTTCGCACGGCTACCGCCGTCAGGCCGGGCTCGGACGCTGCCGTCGTGCTTGTGGAGGGCACACGCAAAGCGGTGGCCATGACAACCGACTGCAACGGCCGCTATGTGTATCTGGATCCGGAAGTCGGGGGCATGATCGCCGTCAGTGAAGCGGCGCGGAACGTGGTCTGCTCCGGCGGGCAGCCGCTGGCGATTACGGATAATTTGAATTTCGGCAATCCGGAGAAGCCGGAGATTTTCTGGCAGCTGGAAAAAGCCGCGGACGGCATTTCCGCGGCTTGCCGCAAGCTTGAAACGCCGGTCGTCAGCGGCAATGTCAGCCTCTATAATGAGAACGCCAAGGGCGCCATCTACCCGACGCCGGTTATCGGTATGGTCGGCTTGGTTCACGATATCGATCATATTACCACACAGGCTTTCAAGCAGGAGGGAGACATCATCTTCCTGCTTGGCGAAACGAAAGCGGAACTGGGCGGAAGCGAATTCCAGTATGTGCTTCACGGGGTCACTGAAGGACGGCCGCCGCAGTTGGACCTGGATGCGGAGAAACGGCTGCAGGGCGGGCTGCTGCAGGCCATTCGCGACGGTTTGGTGGCATCAGCGCACGACCTTTCGGAAGGCGGATTGGGCGTAGCGTTCGCAGAATCCTGCATAAGCGGCGGAATTGGCGGGGAAATCAACTTCGTCACCGATTTGCGCAAGGATATCGCCCTATTCAGTGAAAGCCAATCCAGGGTGCTCGTCTCCGTTCGTCCGGAGCATGCGCAAGCGCTACGCAAGCACATGGAAAGCCGCGGCATCCCGATTGCTCGGCTGGGAACCGTCGGAGGCAAGGATGTTATCATCGGCATTAATCAGGAGAAGGTCGTTCAGTCACCCGTGTCTCTACTAGAAAAGGTTTGGAAGGACGCGATCCCATGCCTAATGAGAAGTTAAACGATATTCCCCAATGGACGGGCCGTTTTTACAACGACGGTGTGCAGCATGAAGATATGTTTGACAAGCTGAAGGAAGAGTGCGGCGTGTTTGGCGTATACGGCCATGACGAAGCGGCTTCGCTGTCGTATTACGGGCTTCACGCGCTGCAGCACCGCGGGCAGGAAAGCGCCGGAATCTGTGTGTCGGACGGCAGCGAGTTCCACTATCACCGCGGAATGGGACTGGTCAAAGAGGTGTTTACGAACGACATCATGCAGAATTTGACCGGTCCGGTCGCGATTGCCCATGTCCGTTATTCCACGGCCGGCGAAAGCCGCGTCGCCAATGCGCAGCCGCTGGTGTTCAAATACCGGGAAGGGGATTTGGCCATCGCCACGAACGGAAACATCCTCAATGCGCCCGAGATCCGCAAGGAGCTTGAGCGTGAGGGCTCCATTTTTCAAACGACGAGCGATACGGAAGTGCTGGCGCATTTGATTGCCCGCTCGCGGCATGAGGATATGCTTCAGGCCCTCAAGGAAGGTCTCAAGCAGTTGGTCGGCGGCTTTGCTTTCCTGATTTTGACCAAGGAGCGGATCATCGCGGCCCTGGATCCTCACGGGCTTCGTCCGCTGGTGATGGGCAAGCTTGGAGACGCTGTCCTGTTCGCGTCGGAAACCTGCGCATTCGATATGATCGGCGCGGAATATGTTCGTGACGTGCAGCCGGGTGAGCTGATCATCGTCGACAAGAACGGCATTCGTGAGGAGCGCTTTGCACAGCAGCAGAGAAAAGCGCTTTGCGCGATGGAATATATTTATTTTGCGCGGCCGGACAGTGACATTGATCAGATCAATATCCATCTTGCCCGCAAGCGGATGGGCCGCCAGCTGGCGATTGAGGGCTTTGTCGACGCCGATGTGGTTACGGGCGTGCCGGATTCAAGCATATCCGCGGCAATCGGATACGCCGAGCAGACAGGAATCCCCTATGAATTGGGATTGGTCAAGAACCGCTATGTGGGACGCACGTTTATTCAACCGAGCCAGGCGCTTCGGGAGCAGGGCGTCAAAATGAAGCTGAGCGCGGTCCGCAAGGTGGTCGAGGGCAAACGCGTTGTCATGATCGACGATTCGATCGTCCGGGGAACCACTTCGCTGCGCATCGTGAATATGCTGCGGGAGGCCGGAGCAAAAGAAGTGCATGTGCGCATCAGCTCGCCCCCATTTTCAAACCCTTGCTTCTATGGAATTGACACTCCAAGCAGGGAGGAGCTTATTGCGTCGGCCAAAACGGTGGAAGAGATCCGCAAGGCGATCAACGCAGACTCCTTGCATTTCCTGAGCAAAGAGGGATTGCAGGAGGCAATCGGCCGCATGGATGAGGGGATTAACGGGGGACATTGCATGGCTTGCTTCGATAATGACTATCCGACAAAAACCGGTGATTTTTCGAAGCAAATGATTTCGAGGGTATAAGGGCTCGCGATGAAATAAAGGCACTTAAGGGAGTGATCATAGATGTCCGATGCGTATAAAAAAGCCGGCGTGGATATCGCGGCAGGCAATGAAGCGGTGGAACGGATGAAAACGCATGTCCGCAAAACCTTTCGTCCGGAAGTGCTCGCCGATCTTGGCGGTTTCGGAGGTTTGTTCAGTCTGGACAAAAGCAAGTACGAAGAACCCGTGCTGGTGTCCGGCACCGACGGTGTGGGAACCAAGCTGAAGCTGGCTTTTGCGATGGACAAGCACGATACGATCGGAATTGACGCAGTCGCAATGTGCGTCAACGATATTGTGGTGTCCGGAGCCGAGCCTTTGTTTTTCCTGGATTATCTGGCCTGCGGCAAACTGATTCCGGAGAAAATCGAAGCGATCGTCAAGGGCGTCGCTGAAGGCTGTGTTCAGGCAGGGTGCTCGCTGATCGGCGGTGAAACGGCGGAAATGCCCGGAATGTACAGCGACGGGGAATACGATATTGCCGGCTTTGCCGTAGGCATTGCGGATCGCAGGAAGATGATCGACGGCTCGTTCATTCGTCCGGGGGATGCCGTAATCGGTCTCGCTTCGAGCGGCGTGCACAGCAACGGCTTTTCACTGGTGCGCAAGCTGCTGCTGGAGGAGCACGGATACTCTTTGGATCAAGTTGTGGATGAGCTGGGCGCTCCGCTTGGCGACGTGCTGTTGACCCCGACGAAAATTTATGTAAAGACGGTTCTCGAGCTGCTAAAAAATGTGGAGCTCAGAGGCTTGTCGCATATTACCGGGGGAGGCTTCATCGAGAATATTCCTCGCGTCCTGCCGGATCAGGTGAATGTCCGGATCGATTACGGCTCATGGCCGATTCCGCCGGTCTTCAAGCTGATGCAGCGACTCGGCAGCGTCAGCCATGAGGACATGTTCCGCACCTTCAATATGGGCATCGGGATGGTCATGGTCGTCCCTGCGGAACAGGCGCCACATACGGTGAACCTCGCGGAAGCGTTAGGGGAGCAGGCATATGTGATCGGCACGGTTACGGAAGGCAGCCGAATCGTCACTTTTGCAGGTTTGGAAATATGAAAGCGGACGGGATCGATGAAGCTTTGACAGCACCTAGAGAAGAATTCGCAGCGGGAAAAAAAGCAAAAGAAGAATCATTAGCGGCAAAAGAAAGCACCCGACCTTTTCGGATTGCTGTTTTCGCATCGGGAACCGGCTCCAATTTTCAGGCGATCGTCGATGCGGTCCGGGAGGATTGTCTGGATGTGCGCATTGAGCTGCTGGTCTGTGACCGACCGCAGTCCCAAGTGGTCGAGCGGGCGTCGCAGGCGGGCGTGCCCGCTTTCACCTTCCGGCCGAAGGATTACGATGCGAAAGAACAGTATGAGTCGGAAATTCTGTCGCTGCTTAAGGCGAAAGAGATCGACCTGGTGGTGCTTGCCGGATACATGCGGATGATCACCGATATTCTGGTCAAACCCTATTATGGCCGGATGATCAATATTCATCCTTCCCTGCTGCCGGCGTTTCCCGGCGTGAACGCCATCCGGCAGGCGCTGGAGCATGGAGTGAAGATTACGGGGGCGACCGTCCATTATGTCGACGGAGGAATGGATTCCGGACCGATCATTGCTCAAGCTCCAGTCGAAATTCGCGACGGCGATACGGAGGAGACCCTGTCGATCAAAATCCATGCTGCGGAGCACAAGCTGTATCCCAAGGTCATCCGTTGGATCCGCGAGGGCAGGGTCCTGCTTGAAGGCAGGAATGTGCGGGTTTTGCAGGATTGACGGGATGCGCACGGGCGGGTGCACGGCTGTTCACGGAATGTCTGTGAACGGCAAGCTTCCAACGGCGGTATGGCGCTGCATGGCGGCAATCGCCGGCACGCGCGCATCGGTTTCTTTTTAGATAAGGGAACTATGTTCCGTTATTACAGTTCTTGTTGCTGTTTCAAGCCATGATAGAGGAAAAACCTTCCGTTATTTACCGATAATAACGGCCCAAGGCCGGGAAAAACGATATATAACGGAATCAATTTCCGCTAAAATAACGGTACAAAGTTCCGCTATCACTGATTTGATTGGGAAATGCGATCCCATTGTACATAACTTAAATTGGAGGGAATAAAGTGGCCATACGCAGAGCGCTCATTAGCGTATCCGACAAAACCGGCATCGTTCCGTTTGCCGAAGAGCTGGTCAAGCTGGGGGTACATCTTATCTCGACGGGCGGCACCAAAAGCTTATTGGAAAAAAGCGGGGTGCCGGTCATCGGCATTTCGGAAGTGACCGGATTTCCGGAAATTCTCGACGGACGGGTTAAAACGCTGCATCCCGCCGTGCACAGCGGACTTTTGGCGATCCGCGACAGCGCGGAGCACCAAGCGCAGATGAAAGAGCTCGGACTCGACTACATCGACTTGGTGGTCGTTAATCTGTATCCGTTTCAGCAGACGATCGCCAAACCCGATGTTGAATACGAAGACGCTATTGAGAACATTGATATCGGCGGTCCGACCATGCTTCGTTCGGCAGCCAAAAACCATGCATTCGTTACTGTTGTGGTCGACTCGGCCGATTACGAGACGGTGATCCGGGAAATGAAGGACGGCGGAGACTCCACACTGGAAACCAGGAAACGTCTAGCGGCCAAGGTATTCCGCCATACGGCTGCTTACGATGCGCTGATTTCCGATTACTTGTCCAAGCAGACCGGGGAACCGCTGCCGGAACGCTATACGGTTACCTATGAAAAGCTGCAGGAGCTCAGATACGGCGAAAACCCGCACCAGAAAGCGGCGTTCTACCGGAAGCCCCTGGCTCCGAAGGGAAACATCACCACAGCCGAGCAGCTGCACGGCAAAGAGCTGTCCTACAACAATATCAACGATGCGAATGCGGCGCTGCAGATCGTGAAGGAATTCAGCGAGCCGGCCGTGGTGGCCGTCAAGCATATGAATCCCTGCGGCGTGGGGATCGGCGGAAGCATTCTCGAGGCCTACCGCAAGGCATATGAATCCGATCCGACCTCGATCTTCGGCGGCATTGTTGCGGCCAATCGAACAATCGACAAGTCCACGGCCGAGCTGCTGCACGAGATTTTTCTGGAAATCGTCATCGCTCCGGATTTCACGCAGGAAGCATTGAACATTCTGCAGCAGAAGAAAAACATCCGGCTGCTGAAGCTCGGGGAGGAAATGCTGCAGAGCGGTGATCAGCCCGAATTGCTTGTCACCTCTGTAGAAGGCGGCATGCTGATTCAGGAAAGCGATCGCCTGCAGGTTCAAGAGAGCGACTTGAAAGTAGTAACGAAGCGTCAGCCGACGTCAGAGGAGCTTCGGCAGATGCTGTTCGGCTGGAAGGTGGTCAAGCACGTCAAGTCGAACGCGATTGTGCTCGTCAAGGACTCCATGACGGTTGGCGTTGGAGCCGGGCAAATGAACCGGGTCGGAGCGGCCAAAATCGCAGCGGAGCAAGCCGGAGAAAAGGCAAAGGGCGCCGTACTGGTTTCCGACGCGTTTTTCCCGATGAGCGATACGGTGGAGCTGGCGGCCCAAGCCGGAATCACGGCGATTATCCAACCGGGCGGCTCGATCCGCGACGAGGATTCGATCGAGGCAGCCAACCGGCACGGGATTGCGATGGTGTTCACCGGCGTTCGTCACTTTAAACATTGATGTGCAGCGTTTGCGGCTCGTCCGCTTTTTGATATACTAGGTACAATACAATGCACGTTTAAGGAGGGTTATCGTGCGTATTCTTGTCATTGGACGGGGCGGAAGAGAACATGCGATTATTTGGGCGTTGAAAAAAAGCGAATCCGTCAGCCGGATTTACTGTGCGCCGGGAAATGCAGGCATAGCGAAAATGGCCGAATGCGTCCCCATTCCGGAAAGCAACTTCGAGGAA
The DNA here is from genome assembly GCF_035282765.1 of Ferviditalea candida. GTDB lineage: Bacteria > Bacillota > Bacilli > Paenibacillales > KCTC-25726 > Ferviditalea > Ferviditalea candida. The sequence continues at coordinate 26,329 of NZ_JAYJLD010000034.1, forward strand.
TTGCGGCAGTTTGCAATCGATATCGGGGTCGATTTGGTCGTTGTGGGTCCGGAGGACCCGCTGTTTGAGGGGATTGTCGATTATTTTGAGGAAAAGCGTATTCCTGTGTTCGGCCCGAATAAGCGAGCGGCGATTATCGAAGGAAGCAAGGTTTTCACGAAAGAACTGCTGGCAAAATACAAGATACCCACAGCCGAGTACCGCTCGTTTGAAAATTATGATGAGGCGTTAGACTATCTGCATAAGCAGAAAATTCCCATCGTGATCAAAGCGGACGGACTCGCGGCGGGCAAGGGTGTAACGGTGGCCCAGAGTATGGAGGAAGCGGAACAAGCGCTGAAGGCCATGATGGTGGACAAAGAATTCGGGGAAGCCGGCAGGAAGGTGGTCATTGAAGAATTCCTGTCGGGACAGGAGATGTCGATCTTGGCCTTTGTGGACGGGAACGTGGTTCGTCCGATGGTTGCCGCTCAGGATCACAAGCCTGTATATGATCATGACGAGGGTCCGAATACGGGCGGCATGGGAACCTATTCCCCGGTGCCGCATATTCCCCAGTCGGTATATGATCAAGCCGTGGAGCAAATCCTCAAGCCCGCAGCCGAGGCCATGGTTCAGGAAGATCGACCGTTTCGGGGAGTGCTGTATGCCGGTCTGATGATCACCGAGGACGGGCCGAAGACGATTGAATTCAACTGCCGGTTCGGAGATCCCGAAACACAAGTCGTTTTGCCCCGGTTAAAGACCGATCTTGCAGACATTTTTGTGGCGACGGTCAACGGACGGCTTCAGGATATGGACATCCAATGGAGCGACGAAGCGGCCGTTTGCGTGGTTCTTGCCTCCGGCGGCTATCCGGGTCCGTATGCCAAAGGCATTCCGATTTACGGGCTGGATGAAGTTCGGGAGTCGGTCGTATTCCATGCCGGAACGGAGTTCAAGGACGGTCAGGTCGTCACCAACGGCGGAAGGCTTCTCGGCGTAACCGGCATCGGCAGGACGATTGCCGAGGCTAGGGACAAAGCTTATGCGGACGCCGCGAAAATCCGCTATGAAGGCAGACACTATCGGACGGACATTGCCCAAAAAGCGTTGATTGCAGCCGCCGGACGGAGCGACTCGTAAAATTTTCCTTTTATATTAACTTTTTTATCGTAATTTAAGGCAGCCTCTCGTCCAGATATGCTACAATAAAATTAACCGCCGGCCTGTTCAGCGTCGGCGGTTCATCCATTTGCTAAGGTGGGAAACGTCATGAATCTGGAACACGGGCAATCCATGAGCGGTGTCACCAAGCGATCGTATAATGCATCATTCCACAAGCTGCTGCGGATGTTCACCTTGTCGATACTGGTCTCTTTTGCCGGAACGGTTGTCGGGACGGAGTTTATTCCTCCGGCTCTGGTGCTGCCGTTGATGGTTGTGGAATTCGTCATGCTGATCTCCGCCTTTTTTGTGCGCCGCCGCGGGAAGCCGATCGGCTATGCGTTTGTTTATATATTTACTTTTATCAGCGGCATCACCATTTTTCCATCGATTCAATATTATGCGCAGACGGGGGGTGCCGCGCTCGTTGAAACGGCTTTCCTGCTGACCGCGGTGATTTTTGCCGGTCTAACCCTTTACGCTTATTATTCCAAACGGGATTTCAGTTTTTTGGGCGGCTTTCTGATGATCGGTCTGTTGATTCTGATCGGTTTCGGCTTGGTCGGTTTGTTTATAGGCGGGTTCGGAAGCACATTGGGATTATGGATTGCAGCAGGCGGAGTCCTGATTTTCTCGGGCTTCATCCTGTTTGACATCTCCAGATACAAAAACGGCATTCCCGAAGATCAAATTCCGTTGGCGGTGCTCAATTTGTATTTGAATTTCATTAATCTTTTTCTTTACCTTTTAAGATTGTTGGGGTATTCACGGGATTGAACGCCGACCCCCGGACGTCCGCTTAACGACAAGCCGTCCGTGCATCATGATGCGCGGCGGTTTTTTTTCCCGCATAAGAAGTTGCAGGTTTCGGCAGCGTGTTGAATAATCAAGTCAGGAGGAGAAGGATTGCATGCTTCCGTCATTGTTTATTGCCCACGGGTCGCCGCTTTTGGCGATTGAGAACAATGCCTATACGGAGTTTTTGAACCGGCTGTCCGGCCGTTATGCGCTTCCGAAGGCGGTTGTGATTTTTTCAGCGCACTGGGAGAGCCGGGTTCAGAAGATCGGCGACGTTGAAGCCTACGAAATGATTTATGATTTCGGCGGTTTTCCCGATGAGTTGTACCGGATTCGCTATCCTGCGCGCGGCAGCAGGGCAACGGTGGAGGCGATTGAGGAGCAGTTTGCTCTTGAGGGCATCGCGTATGAGAAGGATGGGCGCAGAGGGCTGGATCACGGAGCCTGGGTCGTCCTGCGTCTCTTATATCCGCAAGCGGATGTTCCCGTCGTATCGATGTCGGTGAATCCGAATCTGATTCCGGAAGAGCATTATCGCATCGGTCAAGCGCTTGCCCCGCTCAGAGAGCGGGATATTCTGGTGATCGGAAGCGGTGGAACCGTGCATAATCTGGCCGGATTGAATCGTAGAAACACCGGAGTCGAATCATGGGCGGTGCAGTTTGACGATTGGCTGGCGGATTGCCTGGAGCACTGGGATTTGCACGCGCTGTTTGATTATGAACGGAGGGCGCCGTTTGCCCATGAGGCCGTTCCCTGGATGGGGAACGAGCATTTCATTCCGCTGCTGTATGCAATGGGCGCCGCCGACCGGGCGCAAGCTTCAAAGCTCCTCCACAGAAGCTATGTCTATGGCTCGCTCAGTCAAAGCTGCTGGCAATTCGGATGATGGATTTTGCCGAAAAAACAAGATTCTTGAGACAAATCTGCGAAAATATGTTTAAATGGAAGCACAAACGTTTCCATGGGGTGATCCGGATTGAAACCTTTCAAAGGAGTCTATTTATTCCTGACCGTGGTATTGGGCGTGACATTGGTTCTGACTGGCTGCGGGCAGAAGCCGACGAAACCGGCTAAGGAAGCGCTGACGTCGGCGGCGACGCCCAATTCGGAAACTATGGAACCGGGAAAAGCGGACCAAAGCGTGCCCGAAGCAAAGCAGAGTTTTCCCTATGCGTTTCCGCTGACCGGTATCGGGACAGAACAGGAAGTTAAGGAACGTCCCGTCATGGTTATGGTGGAAAATCAAGCCAAGGCTCGTCCGCAGTCCGGCTTGAATGAGGCGGATCTGGTGTATGAAATTTTGGCTGAAGGGGATATTACCCGATTCGTCGCGGTCTTTCAGAGCCATTCCCCGAAGGTGATCGGGCCGGTTCGCAGCATTCGCCCTTACTTCGTGGAAATCGGCGACGGCGTGGATGCGCTGATCGTCCATGCGGGGTGGAGCCAGGAGGCCATGGATCTGCTGACGGAACGGAAGCTGGCGCATTTTGACGAAGTATATGGAGACGGCTCCTATTACTGGCGGGACAATTCCCGGAAGCCGCCGCACAATTTATACACCAGCATTGAGAAAATCCGCTTGGGAGTGGAACGCAGAAAGCTCCGTACGGAGTGGACCAATCCGGGACTGAAGTTTGCGGCAGACGGCGTCAACCTTCCCGGAAAACCCGCCAACGATGTGGAAATTCATTACATACAGAAATACTATGTCAATTACAAGTATGATGAAGCGTCGAAACGCTACCTTCGGTTCATGGAGGGCAAGCCCCACACCGATAAAGAAACCGGTGAACAACTGAGCGCCAAGAACATCCTCATCGTCGAGGCGAAACATCAGATTGTGGATAATTACGGAAGGCGTCATGTGGATGTGCACGGACCCGGCAACGGTTATCTCGTCCAGGAAGGGAAGGTTCGCGAGGTGACCTGGGAGCGGAAGAACGGCGTCATCCGCGCATTTATCAACGGGGAAGAAGCCGAGCTGCTTCCGGGAAACACATGGATTCAAGTAATTCCAATCGGGTCGAAGGTTTCTTTTCAATAAGAATGGATAATGTATTCCTTTCAGTACCTTGAGACCCTGTCCCAACGAACAGGGTCTTGGCATTTTTGGTCTACACGGCGATACAATGGCATCGCGACGAAATAACTTCGAAAAAGCAAAGATCAATTAAACCGCTTGATACTTTCCCGCCCAAAGTGGAACTAATTTCATCGCGAGCCCTGCCTCCTTCGCTTTGCAGCCGATCTTTTGCGGGAATGCGAGTTTCGGGATCTTTTACTGGGTCCGGTACTCGTTCTGCTGCGGCTTCGATGGCGGTGAGTTCCGGTTGTGGCTGCTTTTTTTCCGAATGAACCTAACAGTGAACGCAGCATCGGGGTGACTTCTTGGACGGAGGTTACCAGCTTTTGCATTTTGGACACGGTTGACATAATGCCGTCCAAACCGCCCATGCGGTCGACGATCGTCTTGATTTCGTTGACGGGCAGCTTGAAGCCTCCGCTTCCGTTGCCGGATTCGGTGTTTTTATGTTGCTGCGGCAAATAGGAGACAGGCGGCTGGTATGGCTGAAGCTGCGGATACTGCTGATACAGTTGGGGTGCTTGAGGCTGCTGCATGAGTTGGTAGGGCACGGGATAGTTCGGTCCGCCGTCAGGATTGAAGTAGGGATATTCCACGCCGGTTATCGGTGGCTCGCCTTGGCCTACGGCTTGCCCATTCCCGTTATCATTAGGGTTCCGGTGGAGCTGTTCCGGTCTATTCTCATACATGAATGATCACAACCCTTTTTTATTTTTAGCCTATGTGATGGGCAAACATAAGGATTGGACGTTTATCACGATATCATCTAAGTTAACGCCCAAATTGAATTTGAGATATTACCGAATTTTTTGTTGGAGCTGGATATTCGAATTGATATAATCGTCATGGAGGACAAAAATTATAGAAAAATTGCAACAACCGTATAGCGAATCAACTACCATTTTTGTATTTTTGTCCACTGATTGCACAGCCCTAAACTTGGCAGTTGTCCAAACCGGAAACGGACTGCGAACGGGACGTACCCACTAGCCCAGAATCCCACGGCTTCAGCAGTGCGGAGTGTCAACGCTTGAAGTCTTTACAGAAATAAAGTATCATTAAGAAAGAAATTTCGGACATCCGTCAAATGGTAAAGTTGAAATCTATGCAGGTGATACAGGGGATGAGGATGCATGCAGTTGAAAAAACTGAACGATAAATCGATAGATCAGTTGTTTGAGGCGATTTTAACCCTAAAAACGGTGGAAGAATGCTATGTTTTCTTTGACGATTTGTGTACGGTCAACGAAATCCAATCGCTTTCGCAGCGGCTGGAAGTGGCCAGAATGCTTGGCAAAGGTTCGACATACAACCAGATTGAAGCTGAGACGGGGGCCAGTACGGCAACGATTTCCCGTGTAAAGCGATGCTTGAATTACGGGAACGACGGCTACAAAATGGCGTTGGAAAGACTCGGGCGCTTCGACTGATCCAACGAATCCGACTTTCACAACCTTTTCATGACCTCCTGCTATTTGAACAACCGTCCGCGGTCTGCTGCGGGCGGTTGCTTCGTTGCGGGGCGCGGGGCCGCTGCGCTTTTTGAGCGAATCCGCACGGCATCTGGATTGACTTTCCATCCGGGATTGGATAGCATACATGTAAAGGCGAACAAGCTATTTTTCTTTAGCAGATGGGATTGAAAAATCAAGGATTTGGAGCTTGAATTTTTGTTGACAGGTGATGAGAGTGGCCACACGAGCACGTTTGATTTATAATCCGACATCAGGTCGGGAAGAAATTAAAAAGAAACTTCCGGACATTCTCCAGCGGCTGGAACGTGCGGGACTGGAGACCTCCTGCCACGCGACCATCGGAGAAGGAGACGGAACGCTGGCGGCCATAGACGCGATCGAAAGGCAATTTGATATCGTGATTGCCGCCGGGGGAGACGGGACGCTGTACGAAGTCATCAACGGCATGGCCGGCAAAGAGTACCGGCCGAAATTGGGGATCATCCCGTTTGGAACAACGAATGATTTTGCCCGCGCGCTGGGCATCCCGCGCAACTGGGAGTATGCCTGCGACTTAATTATTCAGCAGCATGTCCGTCCGATCGACGTCGGCAGGGTGAACCGCAAATATTTCATCAATATCGCCGGGGGAGGCTCAATGACCGAACTGACCTACGAGGTTCCCAGCAAGATGAAGACGGCCATCGGCCAGCTGGCTTATTACATGAAAGGCTTGGAAAAGCTGCCGAGATTGCGCCCGATTGAAATGAGCTTTCGTTCGGAAGAAATCGATCTCGATGCGGAAGTGATGCTGTTCCTGATTGCCAACAGCAATTCGGTAGGCGGCTTCGAAAGGCTGGCGCCGGACGCCAGCATGTCGGACGGATTGCTCGATGTGCTTATCCTGAAAAAGTGCAACCTCGCCGAATTCATTCGCATCGTCTCATTGGCGCTCCGGGGGGAACACATTCACGATCCGCATCTCATTCACTTCAAGACCAAAGAATTGCGAATCTCATCTCCCGATTACGTGCAAGTTAATCTGGACGGAGAATTGGGCGGCACGCTGCCGTGTGAGTTTTCCGTGCTCCCGAGCCATCTGAAGATCATTGCGGCCGATCCCGGCCTGTCCAATTTGCAGAACGGAGTGAATTTGTAGTGGTTTCCGAAAAGATCGCCGACCGGACTCCTCCTGTCGGCAAGAACAATGAATATATCGTGAACGTCACCGGTTTGAACCATGACGGGGAAGGGGTAGGCCGTGTGGACGGCTTTACCCTTTTTATTCAAGGGGCACTCCTCGGAGAAAAGGTCAGGATCAAGGTGTTGAAGGTAAAAAAGCAGTATGGCTACGCAAAGCTGCTGGAGGTTCTGGAACCGAGCCCGGACCGGACCGAAGCGGCTTGTCCGATCTATAAGCAGTGCGGAGGCTGTCAGGTTCAGCATTTGAGCTACGACGCGCAGTTGGCTTGGAAACACCGGATGGTCGTCGACAATCTGGAGCGGATCGGCAAGCTGAAGGTGCGGATGGACGGAGCGGGCAGCGGATCAGCGATAGGGCTCGGAGAAACGGACGAAGGGGTTGACGGAGTTTCTGAGGGGCTTTCTTCAGGGATCTCCGGCGGACGTTCATACGAAATGACGGGGCCTGAGGTGATTGTTCATCCGACACTGGGAATGGATCAGCCTTGGCGCTATCGCAACAAGGCGCAGGTGCCGATGGGCGAGTCGGAAGCCGGGCTTGTCGGGGGATTTTACGCCAAAGGCAGCCACCGCATCGTCGACATGGATGTCTGCCTGATCCAGCATGACCGCAACGACGAGGTCGTTCGGAGGGTGAAACAAATTTCCCGGGAAATCGACATCTCCGCATATAATGAAGAAACCCGCCAGGGGCTACTCCGCCATGTGGTGGTGAAATTCGGTTTCCGGACAGGCGAAGTGATGGTCGTGCTGGTGACCAACGGCGAGCGCATTCCGAAGGCGGAAATCTTGATCCGGCGCATCCGGGAAGAGATTGAGGGAGTGCGAAGCATATGCCAGAATATCAACCGTCAGCATACGAACGTCATTTTCGGGGAAGAAACCCGCGTTTTGTGGGGTCAAGACGTGATTTATGACATGATCGGTGATGTGCGCTTCGCGATATCCGCGCGGTCGTTTTACCAGGTCAACCCGGTTCAGACGAAGGTGCTGTATGATAAAGCTGTCGAGTACGCTGGACTAACGGGCAGCGAAACGGTGATCGACGCTTACTGCGGGATCGGAACGATTTCATTGTTCCTGGCCCGGCATGCCGGCAAGGTGTACGGCGTCGAGGTCGTCCCGGAAGCGATCGAGGACGCACGGCGCAACGCCGAGCTGAACGGAATCGCGAACGTGGAATTCGCAGCGGGCAAAGCCGAGGAAGTCATCCCCCGCTGGAAGGAGCTGGGCATCGACCCCGATATCATCGTCGTCGATCCGCCGCGCAAGGGCTGCGATCCGCTGCTGCTTGACACGATCTTGGCGATGAGTCCGAAGCGGGTCGTCTACGTCTCGTGCAACCCCTCAACGCTGGCGCGAGACCTGCGGATCCTCGAGGACGGCGGCTACCGGACCGTCGAGGTCCAGCCGGTGGATATGTTCCCGCATACGGTGCATGTGGAGTGCGTAATAGGAATACAACGCATCGATACGTAGAAATCCTTTGTTTTCAACACTTTGCGCGATTTATGACATTCACGGCGGACGGCAGCGACTTCAAAAATAAGTTGCTCAAGGACAAAATCGAGGTTTCGGTCGTTTTGAACTTGGATTTGGACGTCGTATGCGTAGATATGTAGATATCTCGCAGCTATTCAGTGGTAGTTAAATGAAAGAACGTCCACATCTCCTAGATTGGCGTTCTTTTTTTATTAAACTTCGATGGCAGAGGAATTTCCAAGGTTTTGTCGAATAATCAGTTACGTAGAACCTAATTCATTTTTTTGAAATATGAGCATAAGGGGTATGTTCTGCTGATGAATCGGAGTAAATATTTCAATTACATAGAGGAAAAATTGGAGATATTGGCACATCGGATTGAGAAACGAGGAAAGATTAATTTATTAGATTTAAACATTTATTCAGAAACGTTTTTTGCAGATTTGTTGAATCTATTGTTTGGATTTACGTTGGTTAATATGAACGTACTCAAACAGAATATTGAAGGAATTGATTTGGTTGATATGAATCAACGGGTTATAGCACAAGTGTCTTCAACCTGCACAAAACAAAAAATTGAAAGTTCTTTAAAGAAAAAGATATTTGTCGATTATCCAGGCTACCGCTTCAAGTTTATTTCGATTGCTAGAGATGCGGAAAAGCTCCGGGAATCGAGTTTTGCTAATCCACATAATGCTGCTTTTTCTCCTGCAGATGATATTGTGGACGTAAATTCTTTATTAAAAGTTGTGCTAAACATGAAAATTGACAAACAACGAGAGGTATTTGAGTTTGTAAAAAAAGAACTTGGGAATGATATTGATGTACTTAAAGTAGATACAAACCTCGCGACCATCATAAATATTCTTGCAAGCGAGAATCTAACAAACAGTATTGAATCGCCAGAAATAAATACCTTTGAAATAGATAAGAAAATATTATTTAACGATTTGTCAGATGTAAAAGAGACAATTGATGATTATAAGATATTTTACCAAAAGCTGGACGGTAAATACACTGAGTTTGATAGAGAAGGTTCGAATAAAAGTTTTTCCGTTTTTCAAATAATCAAAAAGCAGTACACAATGATGCAACATGAAAAAACTAACTCAAAGGAACTTTTCTACAGTATAATCGATAACATAACTAAGATAATCATCGAGAGCAAAAATTATATTGAAATCCCGTATGAAGAACTTGAACTTTGCGTTTACATTTTAGTCGTAGATGCTTTTGTAAGATGCAAAATTTTTAAGAATCCAGAGGGGTATAGCCATGTTATTGCCGGATAATATTCATCCCCAACTTAGCATTTATTATAATGGTGCCTTAGTTTTAAAAGAGCTTAAACAGCATGCTAAACAGCAAGTTTTTGAATTGTATCAAAGGATTAGAAGTCAATATAATATGTCGTTTCCCACTTTTATGCTTTGTTTGGATTGGTTGTATCTCATTGATTCTGCAAAGATAGATGATGATGGATGGGTGGAATTATGTTCATAAAAACGTTGAAAATATCAAGTCGCACAGGAACCATAAGGGAACTAACTTTCCACTCAGGCTTAAACTTAATCATTGATGAAACACCGTCAGGCGATGATAAATCGACAGGGAATAATGTTGGAAAAACAACAGTATTGAAGCTGATAGACTTCTGCCTAGGCGCTAGCGCTTCCATAATATATTCGGATACAGAGAATAAGAAAGAAGTCTATGACTTGGTTAAAGATTTCCTTGTAGATGAAGAAGTATTGATTACTCTAACTCTTGTTGAGGGTTTATTGGGTGAGGCTTCTGATGAAGTAGTAATTGAACGTAATTTTCTGTCACGTAAAAAGAGCATTAGAAGAATTAATGGTAATTCAATTCTCGAAAAGGATTTTGAAGACGAGTTACAGAGACTTCTATTTCCCAGTCATAATGCTGAGAAACCTACATTTAGACAGATCATCTCTCACAATATTAGATATAAGGATGAGAATATTAATAATACACTAAAGACTTTGGATAAATATTCCTCTGATGTTGAGTACGAGACTCTATACTTGTTCTTATTAGGTTGTGACTTCGATGAAGGTGCAGAAAAGCAAGTATTAGTGACCAAAATAAAGCAAGAAGAAGCTTTCAAAGAACGACTGGAAAAAAAGCAAACAAAAACGGCTTATGAAATTGCTTTAAGGATGATTGAAGATGATATAACCAAATTAAATGAGAAAAAGTCAAACTTCAATCTGAATGAGGATTTCGAAAATCAATTAGAACAACTTAACATTGTAAAATATCGAATAAATAAAAGTAGCTCCAGTATAAGTAAAATGAATATCAGAAAGAACCTCATTGAAGAGGCTCAAAAAGAAATGGAAAGTAGCAAGGCAAATATTGACTTAAAACAATTAGAAATACTTTATGCAGAGGCTAATGCCAATATTGGTAATTTACAAAAGACTTTCGAAGACCTAGTGGCATACCATAATAATATGCTCGTTGAAAAAATTAAGTTCATAACTTCTGAATTACCTTCTCTAGTAGTAAAAATCGAGACTGAAGAAACGAATTTGAATTCATTGCTAATACAGGAGAAAGAGTTGGCGATGGCAATATCTAAAGGCGACTCTTTTGAGGAGCTAGAAAAAATTATAGCAGAGCTAAATGATAAATATAGAATTAAGGGAGAATACGAAAGTATTATTTCACAATTAGATGAAGTAGAAAAAAATATTGAAGAAACTAATGCAAAAATTAAAGTTATTGATGACGTATTATTTTCAGACAGTTTTGAAGAAAAGTTAAAGAGCCAAATTAACAAGTTCAATAAACACTTCTCTGAGATTTCTTTTGAATTGTACGGCGAAAAATATGCGTTGAAGTATGATAAAGTTCTTCACAAAAAGACTCAACAGCAGATATATAAATTTAGTGCATTTAATGCAAACCTAAGCTCAGGAAAAAAACAGGGCGAGATTTTATGTTTTGATCTTGCAGCCATATTATTTGCTGATGAGGAAGAGATACCGAGTTTGCATTTCCTTCTAAATGACAAAAAAGAATTAATGCACGACAATCAACTAATTAAAATTGCTGATTATGTCAGCAACAAAAATATACAATTGGTTGTTTCTATTTTAAAGGATAAGTTGCCTGAAAGCCTGCTTGATAAAGCTCATGTAGTAGTTGAACTGTCTCAGGAAAGCAAATTGTTTAGAATAGAAGAACAATAAAACCTTAAATGTTTGTGAGATATCCAAGAGAGCGCCACTATTCCGGCGTTCTCTTTTTACATAGATACTTTTCAAAAAGGCGGTTGCCCTGAACCTTCAGCGCAACCGCCTTTTTGCGTGAAAGGAGATGTGCTGGATGGCCAAGGTAATCGCTCTCGCCAATCAGAAAGGTGGCGTGGGCAAAACGACGACGGCGGTTAATTTGGGAATCGGGTTGGCTGGCGAAGGCAAGAAGGTTTTGCTGGTCGATGCGGATGCGCAAGGCAACTTGACGGATTCGCTCGGGTTTCACGAGCCGGACAGTTTGCCGGTATCGCTCGCTACGATGTTGACGAAAACGATGCTGGAAGAACCGTATGATGCGCGGGAAGGCATTCTGCATCACCCCGAAGGCGTTGACCTGATGCCCGGCAATATTGAACTGTCGGCTGTCGAAGTGTCACTCGTAAACACGATGAGCAGGGAAATGATTTTGCGTTCGTACATTGATGCTGTGAAAGCCGACTACGACTACGTTCTGATCGACTGTATGCTGTTCGCCGCTTCATTATATGGCGGGAAATAGCCATGGATTCGCCATTCGGTTTGGCGGAGCCAAACCGAAAATGTACCCGACAATAGCCTAAT
>NZ_JAYJLD010000035.1 GCF_035282765.1 Ferviditalea candida
CTTCACCATAGATTTCTCTCCCTTCAGGGAGAGATTTTCCCCTACTTATGGGGAATTTTCAACCGGCTATATTGGGGATTTTATCATCGATTCCTACAGCTCGGAGGGTTCATACCAATCCGGCAGCTCTTCGCCCATGGTTTCGCGCTTTGTTTCCTTGCTCTCCCGGTATTCCCTGAAAAGATCCTTCTGCAATGCGGAAAGGGATTTCACCGCTCCGGCTTTCAGGCCGAAATGCTCCTTCATTTCGTATTCAATGAACGTGGCTGCGACAACAGAGTCCGTATTGTATAAAAATTCCCGGACAAAATCCTGCGCTTTCTGCACGTTGTCCACCGCCGACTTTGCAACCGGCTGCCCGGACAGAAATTCGCGCAGTTCCTCCACGGAAAGCGGCTTGTAGCAGAGTGCGGCCGGAGCCTTGCAGCCGCATGAATTGTCCTCAAGCCTCGGGCACTTGAAGCCCTTTTCTGTAATCGTTCTGCAGGTGATGGGTTTGGTGCCGCTCTCCAGAAAATGATTGATCTTGTCCTGCGTTTCTTTACGGCTGTACTTGGGATACGGTTTTGACAGGGCGTGAATCAGCCGGTCTCCGCCTTCAAAAACCGCAAGGTTTGCGATCATTGCATACCAGTCATGCTCAGGGAGCGTCTTTGCGTTTTCCCTGCAGTGCTGTATGAACAGGCACTGCCTGCCGACCAGCTCAAGGCCTTTTCGCGTTCCTTTCGGAGCGGGCGCGCCGGGTTTGGGTTCTTCCCGGATTTCAGGCAGCGCCGCTTCAAGCTCTGCCTGCGTATAGCGCAGCTCGGGGCTGAATTTGATGCACTCCACCATGACCGGCTCTTCCTTGCAATGGCAAAAGCCCGGCAGGCGCAGCACCCGGCTCTCGTTGATGCAGGCCGGATCGCCGTTGAATTTGGCTATCAGGCGTTTTTGCACCCTGCGGAAATCCTCAACTTTGCCATTCTTCATCAGCCAGTATGTGTGCAATGATTTTCTAGTTTTGACGATAAGCGACGGTTCCACAGGAAACGCTTCAATTGCCGCAAGCTGCTCCTCGAAGCTCAGGCTGTCGCACTCCACAAACTGGGCGTTGATGCGGGTTATATCCGCATCCTCATGGCCGCCGTAGTTGACGACAAAGAAAATGCCCCTGTTCTTTGCGTTATGCTTTTTCAAGGTTTCCATCATGCTTCCGATCCTGCCCGCCGGGCACTCAAGCTTCGCGCCCTTGAAGGCCGGGTCCTTCCGGTCGCTGAATACCCGCAGGCAGACCGTTTCGCCCGCGTCGAAAAACGGGCGCAAAAACTCCTCGATGGGAATGTCAAGCGCTTTAACCCCTTGCATGTTCCTTCACCTCCGCGCATTGTTCGCTAAAATGCCGGATCGGGATGCCGAGCCGCCTTGCCTTTTCCAGTTCTATCGCCATGCCGGGGGATATTTTATTGCCGAAACGCCACAGTTCATGGCATTTTGAGAGCAATACCAATCCCATGAAGATGGCCAGGTTTCTTTCGGCTTTGTCGCTGTCGTCCATAAACTGCGGGAACAGCAGATGGGGCGCCAGCGGTATTGCGCCTTTCGTTACGGCAAACCGGCAGCAGCGCCTTGCCCGCTCCAAATTATGCTCAACGTCTCCTGCCAGCGGCGAGCAGATGAACACCAGCGGGCGGAAAGCCGCTTTTTTGGCCTCCCGCTCAATGGCCAGCAGCGCTTCATAAGCCGTCAGATCAAGGTATCCTTCGGCGTTGTATTTGCTTATGCCCATGCGTTAACCCTCCTCCGTTATTTCTTTTAATTCCCCAAACCTTTCTCCGGCCGCGGCTTCCGCAAGGATCGGCACGTCAAACTCCTCAAAAGGCCGCTCTTCCATGCAAGCCTTAATGAACGCTGCCGCCTCGCGCACCTTGTCCTCCGGAAGCTCAAACACCAGCTCGTCATGGATCTGCAAAACCGGTCGCAGCCACATCCTCTGCGGCAGGCCCTCAATGATGCGCCCCAGAGCCAGCTTCAAAATATCCGCCGCCGTTCCCTGTATCGGAGTGTTCAGCGCGCACCGCCCGGCGAAGCTCTTTTTTCCCCAGTCGGCAGAAGCAATATCCGGCAGATAGCGCCGCCTGCCCAGCCAGGTTTCCGTATAGCGCCTTGACGCCGCGCGCTTTTTTGTTTCCTCCTGCCACCGGGCAAGCTTTGGATAACCCGCTTTAAGGTTTGCTATAATCCTCTCGCATTCCGGCAGAGGCGTGTCCAGTCCCGCCTTGAATTTCAGGTTCCGCTGAAGCCCTTTAGGGAACAGGCCGTAGAACACCCCGAAATTGCAGTTTTTTGCAATAGCGCGGCGTTCCTTGTAATATTCGGCGTTTTTGTCCGCCGCCTGCCCGAAGGGGATGCGGTAGATAACCGATGTCGTCTGGGCGTGGATGTCTCCATTGTTCCTGTAGGTTTCCAGCATCCGCTCGTCCCGGCAATAGAAGGCGCCGACACGAAGCTCGATCTGGGAAAAGTCCAGAGAGAGCAGCGCCTTCCCTTTGGGGGCAATGAAGAAATTGCGCACGCCGACAGGGTCGTTGTCCTTGCGGGGGCAGTTTTGCAAATTCGGGTTCCTTGCCGCAAAGCGTCCCGTCTCGGTGCCCAGCGGAAACAGATCAGGATGAATCCTGCCGGTGACGCTGTTTATATGCTCCAGATACCCGTCTATGTAGGTGGATTTGATTTTTCCCCATCTGCGGTACTCCTGCACCAGTTCAAACAGCGCCGCAAGCTCCGGCCGGTTTTCACAGCACCACTCGGAAAGCAGGATCATGGCTTCGTCGTCCATAGCCTCCTGGTATTTGGCCGTCGTTTTAAATACCGGCAGCTTCAAATCGCCGTACAGATATTTCTTGAAAGCCGAGGTTGAAGCGTTCGCCCCGATATTCACGTCGCCGGTCATAAAAGCGATCTCTTCTTTTAATTGCTTAATCCTTTCCTCGGCCTCCGCCTGCTTTTTAAGCATCAGTTCCTTATCCGCAAGCAGGCCGTTATGCTTCATAAGCCCGCAGTAAACCGCCGCGGGCGATTCAAGCTTTTCAACAATGAATCGGTGCTTCGGCAGATACCGGTCAAACCAGCTATTGAAGAGGTGATACAGCCGCAGGGCATAATCGCTGTCGGCGCAGGCATAGCGGACGGTTTCTTCGGCCTGCGGATCCAGTTCGTCAAAATACCTACCTGCCGTCACCGTTTCAAAGCCTGGAAGTTCCTCGCCGAAAAGCTCCTGCGCCAGCGTTTTCAGCCCGCTGTCAGACAGTGTTCTGAATGCTGTATTACTTTTCAGCGTCATCTGCGCCGCCGCGATGGTGTCATAGCAGGGCGGCTGCAGCACGACGCCGAGGGCGTACAGAAACATCGCCTCGAAGCTCAGGTTGTGAGCGATTTTTACAACCTTTCGATTGGCAAACACCCTCTCTGCCAGCCATTGCATGATCTTATCCGGCGAACCGGCATTCTTTCCGGTTTTATGCCTTAACGGAACATAAACGGCCGTTCCTTCGGAAACGGAGAAACTCACGCCGACAATGTCAGCTTTATGGGCGTCCAGCGCCGCCTTTTCATCCCTGCGGTATTCCTCCCGAGGCGCGGTTTCAAAGTCGAATGCAATCAGACACGCTCCGCCGAGATAGTTCTGAAGTTTATCTAAATCTGTCACGCATCCGTATTCCATAGTCCCTCCTCTCCGCTTGGGGCGGGGAACAGGAATGAATCCTGCCCCCGCGCCTTCAGCGTCATCCTTATTTCAAAGGTTCTATTACCTCGCCGGTTTCGGGATCCGCAAACATCTCTTCATCCGTGTCCGTTTCCACGGTGTTGTCCGCCTCGAAGCCAACCCGCCTACTGTACTCCCTGACCTGCTCGGACAGCCTGCCGATAAGCGCGTATTCCTCGGCCGTCAGCGGCCTGTCGATGGAGAACTGCGCCTGCGAATAGGCAATGCCGCCGCTGTTTGTGGCTTTCTTCAAGGAAAAGCGCGTCACCACGCTGTTGGATTTCCTGCCCTTGGACAGCAGGCGCTTGATGTATTTGGTAAATTCCTTAAGGGAGCCGGTGGGGAGGGACAAAAGCAGCGGGAAAATCTCCCCCTCGCGCAGCACATAGATCCTGCGGCGGTTCTTGCAGGCCTTGCTGCCGTTTTCGCCTGTGCCGAACCGGTTCAGCGGGCAGGTACTGCAATTCCCGCCCGGGTCGCCTTCGCCGGTTAAACCGTCGAAGCTTCCGCAGTCGGGCGGCTGGTTTCCTCCGGTATATTTTGTTTTGTAATAGGCATGAAGCGGATGATGATAGAGGATCACCGCTGAAAATTCCTTGACGGTGTCCGGCTCGCCCGGGTTTTCGCCGGGCACTTCAAAAACGGTGCTGCCCGCCGACGGGATTTTAATCCGCTCAAAGCTCATATCCAGGCCGTCCAGCTCTTCCGCCATCATCCCTGCCATGTTGAAATCGGCAAGCCTTAAAAAACCGTTGTCCTGCTTTGTTAACGATGTTTCTTTTTTGCTTGACATTCTGAAAACCTCCTAAATTGATTATTTTGAAGCCTTGCGCATTCCGACCGTAGTCTTTTCAAAGACGTTCACAAGTCCTGAAAGCCAGCCGGGAAGCTCATCGTTGTTCTCTTCCATCTGCTCCTTGACAAAGGCCGACAGGGAGTTGGCGTTGACCGTTTCATAGACCAGATCGCCAAACCCGGCTTTTTTGAGCGCTAAGTACAGCTCCTCTTTCCGGCCCGCGGCAGCCGACGCCCTCGTCGTGCCGGTCAGGTAGAACATCACGCCGCCCCGGGTAAAGTTCTGCGTTTCGGTTTCCGCCATCAGCTCCGACAGACGGTACTCCGTCTCGTCGATCCTGTCGTTGATTTCTTTGAGTTCCTGCTCGGCGGATTTTTTCAAGTCTTTGAGTTCCTTAAGCTGTTCTGCCAGTTCAAACATTTTTTCAGCTTGCTCGATCATGCTTTTTCACCCCCTGCCGCAAAAGGATTGAGCCCGCTTCTGTAATCGTCCACCAGCATCCTCGCCAGATCTGCCTTATCCCTCAAAGCTTTCAGCACTTTCTCATCGACGGTGCCTTTTGCCGTCAGATACAGATAGGTGCAGTTTTCCTTTTGCCCTACGCGGTGGATGCGCGCCTTGGCCTGCTCGAAATTGGACATAGAGTAGTCCAGACTGTAAAAAACCATCGTGCTGGCGGCTGTCAGCGTCACGCCGAGCCCCGCTGTGGCTATCTGTCCGACAAACACCTGAACCTCCGGGTCGTTTTGAAACGCCGCCACCTGCTCCACCCGGTCTTTCACTCCGCCCATGAGGAGCGAGTACCCGATGCCTTTTTTCTCAAGGAGCCTGCAAATGGCATTGATCTCCGGTATGAACCGCGCCATAACCACCAGCTTTTTGCCGCTCTGCAAAACGTCCTCAATAATATCCTCCAGCGCCTCCTGCTTTGCCGTGCTGACGCGCTGCACAGGGCCGCCTTCGTCGCCGCCTATAAAGCCGCCGGTTATCTGCGACAGCCGGAGCAGGCGCGTAAGTATATTTGTGGCCGTCACTTCGCCCTTGCCCAGTTCCGCGTAGCTGTCCCTGACCAGATCCAGGTAAATCTTCATGGCGGCGCTCTCCAGCTCCACATGCCGCACAATGTCGGTGGTTTCCGGCAAATCCAGGCATTCTGCTTTGGTCGCCCGGAACGCGATGCTGTGAAGCCTTTTCATCAAATCCTGCTCCATTGATTTTTTCAGCACCGGCGTGTGGTTCCCGTAGCCGACCATATCAAAATACCTGTTGCGGAACACATAGAAGCTCTGGCCAAAGATGGAAGGGTTGAGGAACTTATACTGGCTGAACACGTCGATGGCCTTGTTGGTAATGACCGTCCCTGTGAGCAGCAGCCTGTACCTTGCCCTTGCGCCCAGCCGGTGCATGGCCTTTGAAGCGGCGATGTTATGGGTTTTAATCTTGTGGCCTTCGTCGGCAATAATCATGTCGGGGTTCCATGCGGCAAGCTCCTTTTCCAGCCGCCATGCCGATTCATAATTGATCACCGCGACTTGCAGGGGAGAGCCGCGCATGTGCCGAAGAGTATCGATCTTCTTTGCGGCGCTGCCTTCAAGAACCGCAAGGCCGTAATCGAAATCCGCGAACTTGGCGAATTCCTCGTCCCATACACCGAGGATTGAGAGCGGGGCCACCACCAGAACCCTGCGGATTTTGCCCGCCTGATACAGAGCGCCGGCGACCGCGATGCTTGTTATGGTCTTGCCGGTGCCCATTTCCATGAGCAGAGCCGCACCGAGAGAAGGCATACCCACCGATGGAATCAAGCCGAACTTGCCGCATACAAAGTTAAAAGCGTTGATCTGATGCCTGTAGGGCTTAGCTTTAATCGGCATGGGCAACAGCGGTTTCGGCTGTTCCATCCGGTTCGTCCCTCCCTTCGTCAGGCGGTTTTTCAAGCGTCGCCAGCTTTTTTGCCAGCCGCTTTGACACCACGCTGATTGCGGTCAGGATGCCTACCAATTCTTCCGTCGTTTCCTCGTTTTGTATCAAAGCGGCATTCACACTTTTTCTCATGTCCTTCACCTCCGTTTCAAAGAAAAGAAAAACCCCCTCACAATCCAAAGGAAAGTGAAGGGGCGGGTGATAGAGAAAAAGCTAAAATTTTTTCTCCAAAAGCCTTCTGAGTTTTTCCAATATCCTATTTTTATGGTAATTTACTGTGTTTTGCGAAACCCCTGTTTCTTTGGCAACCATGCGTTCCGGCTTCTCCTGATAAAATAATTCATCAATCAGAAACCGCTCCTCGTCGGTCAGTTCCGAAAGCGCCTTGGACAGCATGTCCAATAACAGCTTGTCCTCGACGATCTCGTCAACAAGCGCCTGACCGGAAGGAATCTCAAACCCGGCATCCGCAAACGCTTCAATCGAAAGCTCCTTTTCCGCCCGAACCTGCCTGCGCTTGCGTTCTTTCCAAGCAGGGCGCTTGAAGGCATAATATACTTCCTTGCTGACCGGAATTTGCCTGCCGTTTAGTTCAATGAAATACTCCTTGTCCATCCAGTTTCACCTCCTTTCCCGAAAGGTCAGGGAAAGGAGGCGGGGAGGACTGCGACACCCAGGGAAAAAGGCGCAAAGACAAAAGCGGCCGAGTTTACTGAAATTCGTAAACTCGGCCGCAAAAACTATTCTATCAAGCAGCGCCCCGCCTAAGGGTCGTCGTCGCTTTTTGTGCTGTATTGCTTTTTTATACGGGGATGGAATCTTTTCCGGCGTATAGCTTTTGCCTTATGTATATTGGCAGAGAACCGCTTGATATTGCATGAAGTCCAGACCATACAATATCAACCTCGTCAGCTCCAACCTACACGGCAGCACCCGCCATACGCTCAGCTATGATTTAAGTCCGGCAGGTGTTGTCATGCCGAATTTTTATTGTTTATCAAGAATGCTCCTGTCTTTACTTTTGGAGATATGGAATGCAATGTGATTACCATCTTTCTGTTTGGGATGATAGAAACCGGACTTCCTATTTGCTAAACTTAGTAAAAAGAGTTACAAAGCTATAAAATGAATGTCGGATTAAATGTCTCCTTTTTGATCGGTTGTCTGATTATCGTGCTTAATTATATCAATTTTCCTATCGCCCTAAACCTTATTGCAGTCAAACCTGCGGCTATTACTCCAATACAGGCTGCGATCAAAAGCGATAATGTTGCATCCATATCGGTGGGCAGCCCGAAGGCGAAAACCGAGAAAGACTGCATAATATAAGTAGCAGGAAGTAAGCGCCCTATCATTCTAAGCGGTACCGGGAGCATGGATGCGGGAAACATGATCCCGCTGAGCACCACCGTTGGCAAAAATATCGCTTGCGAAAACATCATCGCTATGGATTGGTTCCGTGCTGCCGCGCCAATAAACAACCCAAGTGCAATAGTGGCAAACAGAAGAATAAAAAGAACTAAAAAATATGCAAAAAAGCTTTGGGGATAACTGGCACCAAAAAACAAAGGGGCGGTAACAAAAATAAAAATTGAAATAATCAGAAGATGTAGGAATGCACTAACCGCATGGATGAAGAGCACTGCCCATCCCGGTATGCCGCAAACGCGATAGGCGCGCAGCACGCCGGATTCGCGTATTTTCACTATAGGTACAGGTGTACCGAGTACAGCTCCCATTGTTACGGCGAATATGACCATGGTTGCAGCCAGCGTCTGTCTGGCCAAAGGATTTATGGAAGAAAACACGGTGCCCATAATGACGTAGAAAATAAGAGGTACAAGGTAATAAGTCATTAAAGTGCCGCGTTCTCGGATATCGATTTTAAACTGGATCCAAAGATGTTTAAAAAACGTATTCATTGTTGTACACCCCTTTCTATAAGTTCAATAAATCTTTCTTCCAGAGAAGGCCGCTCCACTCTCAAATCTTCAACTGAATCGCCCGCCCGCTGTACTTCTTTTAAAAGTTCCATAACTGATGCAGCTGCATCATGACACAACCATATACCGTAATCCTCCATTTGATTTAAGAAACGGGCACTGCCTATATTTCTGCCGGGCAGCAGACAGTTTCTTTTTGTACGCAATATAATCCTCGTTTCTCCGGGCCCGGTTGAGGTAATCTGTGCCGGGGTTCCAATTATAGCGATGCGCCCGCCTATAATGATTGCAATACGGTCGCACAAAGATTCTGCTTCCGCCATGTCGTGTGTAGCCAGCAGGAAAGTGACCCCGGTGGTTCTTAATTCCCGAATGGAATCATGAAGTTGGGCCCTGCCCTGCACATCCAGACCGGCAGTCGGCTCGTCAAGTATGACGACAGCCGGGTCACAGGCTAGAGCTAACGCAAGATGCAGGCGTCGTTTTTGTCCCGTTGACATTTCTCGGTACTGTTTCTTACTTTGGGAATCCAGCCCAAAATGTCTTAATAGGTCAAATCGTGGCGATATTCCGTGCCAGGCGCAGATTAATTCCATAGCTTCTCCCGGGCGTATTCCATCAGGCAGCGACGAAGACTGCAGCTGCACACCGAGTATTTTGCGCAGCTGCCTCTCATCCGACTGTGGATTGTAGCCGCCGACACTTAGCACGCCACCGTCCGGTTGCCTAATGCCTTCCAAACATTCCAAAACTGTAGTTTTACCAGCTCCATTTGGCCCTAACAATCCGAAAACTTCGCCTTTCTTCACCTTGAAGCTGATGTCATTTACGGCTGTGATACTGCCGTAGCGTTTGATTAAGCCTTGAACATATACTATATATTCATCCATATTTATCTTTCCTCCATAAAAGGTAATTTTATATTGTTGTTTTTTAAATAAGCACTGAGTGCACGCCCTAAAAATGACTTAATGGCTTCTCTCAGTTCCTTGACATCTGATGGCCAATTGTCCTCATTTCCACCTATTGCGAATATATTTTGAAGCAACGCAGGGTTGTCTTTTACCAATAACATCACCAAATTCCACCATCTGGCTGCAAGCTTCTGGGCTTCGATGCCTTCCGGGTCTGCATTTCGTTGGTATAGTTCAACAAGTTCAGCAGTAAGTACTTGTGAGTTGTTGTTGAATTCAGCTGCAGCATCTTCATCTTCAAAACGGTCAAAGAAATACTCTATCTGGTCTTTGCTAAAGTGGCGAATCATGAAGGAATAAGGATTCCCCATCCGGGCTGCCCCTATAATGGCGAATAGTCTGTCGATATCAACTTCCTTGCCCAATTTGATCTCATCTACAACCTTATTTATCAGTTTTACAGTTTCCTGGATATGTGATATCTGTCCAATAAGCACTTCTTTTTGCTGTTTGAATATCTGTTCCAGTTCCTCAGACGATTCAGCAGGCAGCAGTCTGTCGCGTATTTCTTCTAATGAAAAGCCCATTGATTTTAAAAAGAGGATCTGCTGCAATCTTATTATCTCGCGCCTGCCATACATACGCCGCCCGCCTTCGGTGTATTCGCTTGGAACCAGGAGCCCGTTTGTATCATAGTATTGCAAAGTACGTACTGTTACGCCACATTTTCGGGCAAGCTCGCCAACCGTAAATAATTTCTCTTTTTCTTTACTCAAACCTAATACCTCCATTATTATTTCATCTCCATTATTTATTTCATCATATCATGTTACGTAACGTTACAAGCAAGAGGATTTAAAATTTTTTTTGATAGTTACCACATCAACCTCGTCAGCTCCAACCTACACGGCAGCACCCGCCATACGCTCAGCCTCAATTTAAGTTCGGCAGGTGTTGTCATGCCGAATTTTCTTCACTGCTCAGGTTCATAAAAAATGTTCCTGTCTTCTTTTTTTGTTCTATCTGATTCAACGGCCATCACATCCTCTTCAGTTTTTGTAACTTTTTTGAAGAAAGTAAATTTTGTCAATGAAACAAATTAAGTAATCTATAATCTATTTAAGTTGCTTGCTTTTAAGCAGTTTCGCATTCAAATTTGCTGTTGTAGATATCTGCATTATGGGGTCCTTCGCTATGTACTGATACGATTCGTTCATGACTGCAGTGCTGATTAGTTGTTTGACCTATTTCATATTTCATGAAAATCTCTCCTTATTGTTTCACCGCCCTGACAGGAATTGTAAACTGTTATTGGAGGTGAACTGATGGAATTTAATTACTTTGACAAACTTAGAGGCCCTTCCCTCCAGCAGATTGTATTGTCCTGCTGTTCCTTGGTAGTATAGCCTTCTCTGACTCCCTTCCTGCAGATTACCATTTCACCTTTAGGACTTATAGGCTCTCATTTTACAAGTTCCCTTGTGCAGGGGAGGGTCTCCCCAGTTCACTGCATTATCTTTGTTACCATACCGTTTTCTCTACGCCGAGAGGTTTTTCGATGCTGTTCCAAGTTCTGTACATCTTCCGTGGCCTTCGTCCATGTGCGCGGGACTCGGCTCCTCTTATTTCCTCTTGCGAGGCCTTTTTGACGACACGGCAAGATTCACTTCATGTTACGGTCTGGTAACTCGCTCGCCCTTTCTCTGAAAGGTACTTCCTTCGATGCGCTTCTGCGCACAGATTTCTCTCTACGCAGGCATCCTAGCTACGGGGCGTCTTGGCACTTTCCCCGACTGGACTTTCACCAGTTAGATAATGCGTGCTTAGCTGGGCACGCCACACAATGAAAGACCTGCCGCAAAAAGGGCAGGTCTTGACACGTAGTTAATGCAGCAACCGGCTATCATAGTGCTACAAGCACTTTAGACCCTGTGGCTTTGCGTCCCCGGTTTTCACCGGGTTTGCCCTTTGTTCTATTGATTTGTGTCTTGCGTTATTACATCTATTTGGATAGGCGGCCGTTTCCACATACGGTCGGCAAACACCATAGCAATGATTATGATGGTAAGAAAAATATATTGTACCAGGGATGTTCTCGGCAGATAATCGTTTGTTGAATTCATTGACGCGTGCAGTAGAATAAACGGCAGTAAGCTTTTGCCACTCACCCTGTTGTAAAGCCAGGTATACATGATAGCCAATCCGATTTCGCCAAAGGTTACGATAAACAGAGAAAACCAAGAAAAATCACCTCGATAACCGATGAATAATCCCGACCAGTGAAACATACCCCAGAAAAATCCTAGGATGATACTTGCTATGAGCGGGCTGAAGCGGCTTTGAAGACGTGGTAGCGCAAGTTTATGTACACCGATGCTGGCTGGAAATGTGCTAGAAGCCACATACCCAGCTATCAGTACCAAAATGATATCGCCGGGAATTACCTGCCAGGACATATCATGTTCCCACCAGATCCTGCTAATCCACCGTAACGCACCAGCAAAAATTGCAAAAAAGGCAAGGCTATTATCTGGGTATGCGAGGAAGCTTTAGATCTGCTGGGGTTCATTACAGTCATTATAAGCATGGCAGACAAAGCCGGACTAAACGAGCCGATGAGCAGAAAGGTGTATACCTCCATCTGCAACAAGCCGTTCAGCGTAATGTCAATCAGCCATATGCATACGATTGACATTGTGAAAACATGATCAACGGGTATTGCCTGATCAGATCAAAGAAACGATTGGAAATTTTTGTTGAATGCATAAACCCTTCTCAGCTCGATATAAAATAGCAAAGCTCAAAATCGGGGTAGGTTTACGAATGCTCATCCATCATCACCGTCCCTGCGTTCCCGTCTACGGTGACAACAGGGGAGAATTCACGGCAGTCAGTGTCCTTCCGCCCGGCTTTTCTGTTTCCAGCCCGCATCAAAATGATGCAAATAATCAATCCCACAATATAAACAACAGCTCCACTGATATATGGGAATTCTATATTTGCTTCGTAAAAATACCCCGCACAAAGCAGCCCCATCACCTTGCCCAGAATTTCGACAGCGCTGTTTATACCCATGAGCGCACCCTGGTGTCCTTCGGCAAATTTTGAAAGAGCTTAATTTACATCTTTTTCCCAATATAAAATACATATCCATAATACTGTTTGTATTTTGAATACAAGTCTGCCTCACGCCTCAAAAATGCAATCATATCCTCAACGGTTTTATTTCCCGCATGTTTTTTCAAGAATTCCTCTTGCCTTGCTTTTTGCGGAATAAAATAATTGTCTATCCAACAATTTTCAGGTAGCGTAAATGCTGCAACAGGAATATAACCTGTTTTTTGCATGACGGAAATATTATATCCTATTGTGCCCATTTCAGGAACTGCGTCCAACCACCACTTCTCAATTTCAGCGGGGCGTTCGTCGGTAAACCATGACTCATATGTTACGGCAATATAACCGCCTTTTTTGAGGAAGCGTTTCCAGTAATTCAAGCCTTTTTCAAAACCAATATTGGCAATAGCCCCCTCAGACCATATAATATCAAATTCGTCATTCTGAAACGGTAAATTATCCATTGAACCGACAATACCTTTTACTCTGTTCTGCAAACCAAGTTTTCTGGCTGTTGCGTTAAGTTTATCAATTGAACCGGCGTAAAGGTCGAGGGCGGTGATGGTTGCTTCTGTATTTTGTGCCAGAACCATTGTTTGGGCGCCTGTGCCACAGCCTAAATCGGCAATTTTTGTTTTGTTTGAAAGATTATCGATAAACCCTAATGCCTTGATGGTTTGTTCGGGGCTGCCGGGTCCCTGCCGTTCAAGCTCTACGAAAAATTCATTGATGAGGGCAAAATCAATTTCGTGGATTGTTATTTTTTCCATTATCATACTCCTCCTTTATATTTAAAATAATGACTACTGGATAATTGCATACACATTATCAATTGTTTGGCTGTTATTATTTAAGTAAATTATATATAAGGTTTTTTTGGAGAACAACCGCAAACACTTTTCAGAAACAAAAAAGCACCATGCAGCTTTCACTCCATGGCGCACTTTATCATTTGTTTTCCGCTTTTATTTTTGCAATAATTTTCTGTATGCTTTTAGGTGATAAATAATAAACCTCCGAAAGAGATGTAATAGATACACCAGATTTGTATTTTTTGTATATCTCCATATTTCTAGCGGCAATTTCCTCTTTGCTCTTGGTCATTTCACCCCAAGCTTTTCTATTGACTTCTTTTCTTGGAATATAAATGTATTCACCATCAACATAGTTTTGAATTTTATCTATTAATTCTTCTGGCAATACATCAATCGCTCTAATATAGCTCATTATGCTCCTCCTAATTCGATTTTTTAGGAATGAGCAAAGGCTATACATATATCAAATCTCAAGTTTTCGATGCTATGCGATAGCCTTTGCTACGCATAACGAACCGACTCCATTTTAATCAAACAATTCTTCCTCCCTTTTACAAAAATAATATTACACAATCAATCTTACCTGTTATTTTTATTTTTTGCACGCCTTATAGCCTGTTTCATTTCCCCCTTGCTTCCGAACATTCTTCTAATTTTTTCTTGTTCCAACTGACGTGAGCTAAGCCCCTCGTATGCTATTTCCTTTTGCAGCTTCATATAATTCTCAAAGCGTTTTTCCGATAATTCACCTGCTTCAATTGCTCTTTTTATTGCACAGCCCGGTTCCGCAACATGGGAACAATCTTTGTATTTGCAATGTGTAGCCAATTCCTCTATATCTTCAAATGCCTTTGGAAGATTACCAGCATAAAGGTGTAATTCCCGCATACCGGGCGTATCAATTACTATGCCTCCGTTCGGCAGGATAAGAAGCTGGCGGTGTGTCGTGGCATGTCGCCCCCTGTCGTCATCTTTGCGAATTTCCTTTGTAACAAGGATATCCCTCCCCATAAGGCGGTTAATCAAAGTAGACTTGCCAACTCCTGAAGAACCGATGAAAGCAATAGTTTTACCTTCGGAAATATAGGAGTTAACGCTTTGATATCCATTTTCCTCCATGCAGGAACATACAATCACGTCTGTTCCTACGCTTACTGATGCAATTTCAATAAGCCTTTGTTGTAAATCATCGCACAAATCCGCTTTTGTTAGGACAATAACAGGCATTGCCATACTATCCCATGCAATCGACAAATACCGTTCCAACCGCCGCAAATTAAAATCAGCATTTAATGACATACAAATAAAAATCACATCAATGTTTGCCGCCACAATTTGCGTTGTATTAGATGTACCTGCTGCTTTTCGTACAAAAGCACTTTTTCGTTTGAGTATATGGTGAATAATTGCATTCCCGGCATTCCCATCCGGCCTATCAATCATCACCCAATCACCGACGGCCGGAAAACTCATGCTATCGCCTGCATTATAAGCCAGTTTTCCGGAAACGCTTGCTTGAAGTTCTCCCTGTTCGCTAATTACTTTATACAAACAATGATTTTGCTCAGAAACCCTTGCCAAGAACATACCTTCATAGCAAGCAGCTTCCTGCTCAAATCTATCACTTAATCCGTATCTTCTTAAATTGATATAATTCATTTTTTCCTCCAAAACGTGTTTATAAAATATCCTTTGGAAGGTTTTCAGATTAATTTTCTATACTAACCTCTCTTATCAATACAATTTCTACTGACTTTTTGCGTAACATGAACCGTTTCTCCTTTCATGATTACCCAAGTTGTAATATAAAATTCGATGTGCCTTTTTAGATGCTGTGAAAAGGCCAGCTATCTTGAACGCAAGTCGATATCCTAACCCTAACTTATTAATCTCCTTAGCTAGCGTAAAAAACCACTCTTCCTTTAAACTTATACCTTCTGCCCATTCTTCAATTGCTTTGGCATCATCGATTCCCCAATGAATGGTAGCCCCAGTTTTGTTAAGTGATGGATGTTTTTGGGCATTCTTCGCCGTCAAAGTACTAAATGCATCAAATACGAGATCGCATCCTGGAAAAGCTTCCTTTAATTTGAGGATCAAGGCCTTTACTTCTTCCTCTTTCAGGTACATGAACAACCCCTCCGCAATTACCATTACGGGGCGATCTTTTGACAAAATTTCGTCTATCCAACTAAAGTCGGTAACGAAAGAAGGAATCAAGTGATACGTATCTGTTTCCTTATAGAACTTTCGCCTAAGGTCTATAACGCCAGGCATATCTAAATCATACCACTCCGCTTCGCCTTTATCGACCCTGATGCAACGGCTATCAAGACCACATCCTAAATGAATAACAATACTCCTTGGATAACAGGATAAAAATTCTCGCGTATAGTCATCTAACTTCTTCGCTCTTAAGCAAAGTAGTAAGGTTGTTTTTCTAGGGATTTTTAGTTTAGTGAAGTCATATTCTATATGCTCCAAAATCTCTTGTGCCTTTCTATCGACAAGAATAGGATTAGGTTGCTGGCTCTCGATAGCTTTAGAGTAAAGAGGAATCAACAGCGTTTCCTGTTCTTTCATCAGAAAAATTTTTTCTTTATGGTTTGACATTTTAGTACCTCCAATTGCTTAATTGACAGAACACTCATTTCATTTCGCCTCTTGTCTATATAACTGCATTAATTTTTTTCAAGACTAAGCGTGCTTACATCAAAGATTTCCACCGATACCGTCGAAAGCTGTTTGATGAACGTATCCGCTTTCCCACTGACCGTGATTTCCACTTAGTTTTGTCACAAATTATCAAAATTAAATCCCGCATCTTTCAAGACTTCGACATCCCTGGCTGTTTCCTATGTAACGATATATTTCCTCTGCTGCGCTTGCTTTAGCGCCGCAATGTCCTCTATCGCTACAAGCTTTCCATCGTGAATGATTATTCCCGCCCGGTCACAGGTGAGCTCAATTTCGTCAAACATATGCGAACTCATGAATATGGTTTTCTCCCGGCGCTTTTCTTCAAAGATAAGTTCGACAAACCTCTTCTGTATCAATGGGTCAAATCCATTCGTGGTCTCATCCAAAGTATAGTTCGCCAGATCATCCATGATAGTGGCAATAATGGCGCGCTTTTGCGTCATACCCTTGGCCATCTTCCATATGGACATGTTTGTGTCGATTTCAAAACGCTCAGCCTGTTTTTTACCGTGCAGTATCCTTTGCTGCGCGCATGTCAGAAAGGAGTCGCAAGAACCCGTTCCCCCTCATGCCGCTTAATTAGACAATTCCTCTGGGTATTTAGCCCAGATTCCTTTGAATATCCGCCAGTTCCAGCAGTTAAGTCCGTATACCGAGCATGAGCCTTGATTTGCTTTCCTAAAGCCAAGCAAAATGCAGATGGCCATTGTTTTCCCCGCCCCGTTGGTGCCTAATTTTCCAAACACTTCCTCCTCTTTGATTGTAAAAAACAGGCCGAATATGCCTTTCCCACTTCCGTATCGCATCGTTAATCCAAATGCGGCTATTATATGAATAACCTCTCCCACAAACAATGAACCGATATGCGTTTCAAGTTCATTATATTCCTCTTTTTCTCTCGAGTCAACGGAAATGAACTTATATTTTACTTTGGTTCATTTTTTGTTATACTGAATGAGAAGGGCAGGTGCATGTATGAACGGATATAAGAAAAAGGCGCAAGAAAAACGGGATTCCATTATAAAGGCGGCGCAGAAGCTATTTGCTGAAAAAGGAATTACAGCAGTAAGCATTACCGATATTGCGGCTCATGCAAACGTATCCCGCGTTACGTTGTTCAAATACTTTGGGAATAAAGAGGAACTGGCAAAAGAAGCAATGCTTTCATGGATTGAATTTATTATGATGGAATATGAAACCATCCTATCCAGTGACTTGCCTTTTCATCAAAAACTGCTCAGACTTTTGAGTTTAAAGCTTACGGGAAGGGAAAAGATTGGGGAGCAGTTCATCCACACTACGGCATGGGATGACCCGGAGCTTCTTAGGATTATTAAGGAAATGACCGCTGCTCGTGCTCTGCCGAAAATAATTAAGTTAATTGACGAAGGCAAGCAGGCAGGCGACATAGATTCCTCCCTCGACAACGAAGCAATCCTGGCCTATTTTTCAGCCTTTGGACCCATTGTAAGAAACCCCGAATACATCAAAAAAGGGAAAGCATTTCAAACCAGCATGTTCAATCTTTTTATGGGCGGACTGATTAAAAACTGGTATAACATTGTGGATAAGGATACGAAACCCGAATAAAATTTTCTTTTTGGTTGTTATATGCGAAACTGGGTTTGCACATATAAGATCATTGGGGTTTCTGAGTAAACAGTCATTTAATATATTTCAAAAGTTCTTTTTATCTCTTCTGCCGCCGCATAGTGCCCAAAACAGCCAATATAACCCAATTTTGTCCTTTTCCATTTAATGATTGCTATCCGTCCGCCTGGTTTTATGCTCTCCCAGAGTTTTGCAAAATAGGAAACCGGGTCTTCAATATGATGGAACACATCGCGCATAAAAATTAAATTGCAGATTTCCTTCTGCAAAGCGTAACCATCTTTCGAGCCAATGACAGTTTCGATATTATAAATTCTCAGCTTTCCAGCCTTCTTTTCTACATAAACCAAAAACGCCTAATATATTACCCTCACTTATCGATGTTATTCCTGCCGACTATTTGCGTAACATGAACCGTTTCTCCTTTCCCATAAAGTTTGTCAACCGCCCGATAAGGTTTTCGCCTTCTCCTCCGTAATACTATTATAGATAATTCAAAAGAGGAGATGATATCTTCGGCTTTTTGCTTAGACTGCTTCTTGTCACTTCCATATATACCTGCGATAAATTCAAGATTTTCTCGAACAGTCAGATTCGGGGCTATTGCAGTTTCCTGAGGTGAAACATTGATCAATTCTTTTACTTTGATTGGATTTGAAATAATGCTATTGCCTAAAATTATCGCATCACCATTTGTTGGTTTAGTAAGGCATGATAGCATTTTTATTGTGGTTGTTTTTCCTGCACCATTTAGACCCAATAAAGCAAACAGCTCACCTTGCTCAATGGTTAGGTTCAGAGAATTGACGGCTATTTTTCCTTTGTATTTTTTCGTAAGATTGCTTGTGCTACCAAATACAAATAAAATGGAGTTGTAAAATTCGCAACTCCGCAAAATATAAATATATTTGTTTTTGTAAGCCGACTTTTTTCGCAAATCAACATTTTATCAACAATATTAACGTGATATAACGTGGCGGAGGCGAGAGAAATATACAAAAAACTAAAAATCACTGTAGACATGTTACCTCGAACGTATTAGACACTTTCAAACCGCCGTCTTTTCCGTCTACACAACCCCGCCTGTAGGAAGCCGCCATGGAAGGCTGTGGATGTGTTTCCACAACAGTTGCGCAAACAAAAATACAGGGCTTCCCTGTGCCTCCGCCGCCAAAAAGCACATTTTCGGCGGGCGGCAAATCATCGAAAAACCCTGTATTCAAGCCGTTTTTCAGGCGCTTATTTGCTTTTTACATTTTGCATCAATACCACGCACTCCACATGTGTTGTGCTCAGAATAGGAAGGCACTTTCCCCCTTTCACTTCGCATGGACTTTTTTTGCTTATGCATCTTGCTTTGGATGCTGTTATGAAAGCCTGTTTTATATACAAAGGTCAGTTTGTACGGCTCGGGACTTTCCTGATTGGAGTTCTCCCCAATAATAACTTTATCGACAATGCTTTCGAATACGTTTCGGTCGAATGTAGTCAGAACCTCATTCGTTTGAAGCACTTTGCGAAGATGTTCAAGCCGTTTTCCCAATTCTATTTCATCTTGCGCGGATTGCTTCAGCAGTTCCTTTTCTTCAAGCAATTTAGTAAGCGAAGTATCGAGTTCCGCATACTTCTGTTCGTAAGTAGTCCTGTCAATTTTCTCATCCAGGCACAAATCAATCAGTCTGCAACGTTTTTGCTCCGTCGCCTGAATGTCGCTGTTAATTTTGTTCAGTCGCTTTTGATTATTCTGGTCGCTAAACACCGATTCCATTCTTTTCATAAGCTCGTCCAGCACGTCCGAATTATTGCGGCACACCAATTTGTACGATTCGACAAAAGCACCCTCAATCAGCTTTTCCTCTAAGGCTTTACTGTGAGCGCAGTATTTCTTCCCTTTTTTCGTGGCTGTCACGCACTGCCAAATCACCTTCTCGTGCGGGGTTCCGCTGTGCCAGTTCCGCCGCGAGAGATTGCTTCCGCAGAAAGCACATTCCAACTTGCTGCTGAAGGCAAATTTTCTGCTGTACTTGTCCCGTTTGCCTTTTGCGCCGCGGCGGCGATTCTCGCCTCTTCGATGCAATATATCCTGCGCCTTCTCAAATACTTCCTCGCTGACAATCGGCTCATGATGATTTTTGACATAAAACTGATCTTCCTCGCCGTAATTGTCCAGTCTTCTCTTGGAAATTGGATCAACGGTAAATGTCTTTCCTTGCAACAAGTCGCCTTTGTACTTCTCATTCTTTATGACACCAAGAATGGTTGTGTCCTGCCATTCGACTCTTCCGTACTTGGTTTTATGTCCAGCCTCAGTCAGTTCCTTTGCAATAACATAAGCGCCGATTCCCGATGTGTATCGTTCAAAAATGTAGCGGACGATTTTGGCTTCTTCTTGATTAACGGTTATCGTTTTCGTATTCACATCGTAATCGTATCCCAGACAGCTTTGAAAACCTACCAGTTCGCCGCGCTTCATTTTCATCTTCAGGCCTTTTTTCACGTTCGCGGAAATGTTCTCCACTTCCTGCTGCGCTACGGAGCTTAAAATGACAAGCAACAATTCGCCGTCCATGGTCAGCGTATTGATATTTTCGTCTTCAAAAAATACGGCGATATTCTTTTCCTTCAACATTCGGACGTATTTCAACGTATCCAGCGTGTTTCTTGCAAACCTGGAGATAGACTTCGTGATGATCATATCAATTTTCCCATCCATACAATCGTTAATCATGCGTTGAAAATCCTCGCGCTTCGTTACCTGTGTCCCGGTTATGGCTTCGTCCGCATAAATATCAACCAACACCCAGTCGCTGCGTTTGCTAACGAGATCGGTATAATAAGCGACTTGCGATTTGTAGCTGTTTAATTGCTCCTCAGAGTCGGTACTTACGCGGGCATAAGGGGCGACGCGAAGAATATCCGATAACTTTCCGGCGTTGCGATCCGATATTTTCCGACTTGCTTTAATCACTTGCACTTCAAGAGCCATGATGTTGTCCTCCATTCTTATTTACTTGCCATCAGTTTAATAAGAGATGGGCGGACCGACAAATGTGCGAATCAAGAAGTAAGGTCCGAAATGATGCCGTAATCCCGCATCGTTTTGTTCTTTATCAAAAGAAATTCGTTTTCGGTAATCAATGATAAAGCCAGTAACTGTCTTATCATAGCGATTTGCATGCTGTATCGGATGAGTTTATGGTTCATAATAACCTCCCATTAATCCATCAAAGCTGAAAAACAGAGATGCGCAACGAACATAACCGCATGTACGCATCTCTGTTTTCGCCTCTGTTTTGGTTGCTTCTCTTCCATTAACCCTATCCGGCGGACAGTGGTTAACCGTCCTCATAGGCTTCAAACCTCTTCCAGGATCGCTGCAAGCCGCCCCCATTGCGATAAGCTATGGCTGGACGGAAGTATCATTATCCCTCCGCATGGGTCTTCGCCTTAAATGGCACCACCATTCATTGATTGCATGGGCAAAATCGCTCGCTTTCTGACGGTTCCGCTAACAAGACATGCAAAAACAAGAACCGGCAAAATGGTCGTGGCGCGCCTGCAATTTGGCTATCCTTCCAGGCCATGCGGGGAACGTAACGGATAAGATTGTATTCGGTTGTCAAAGAACCGCTGAGGGGAGCAAATGTTGTCCCCTCTACTCTTCAATTCATTTTCGAGGCAAAATCGGACCCTGCGTTTTAATAATTTCCGAAATTGCAATAAATACTGGAAATATGTTCTGATATCGCTGAATTAACATTGTAATCTAATGAAAAAACATTTAGCAAAATGAAAAATAAAGTATGCTGTGTTTATTATGCGTGTGGAGATACCCTCATGAAGGTAAGCTATATTAAGCTGTGGAAGTTACTTCTGGATAGAAATCTTAAAAAGACAGATTTGCTAGTACTACAGCGAAAGTTATGAAATTCACGTATTGAGCTCGATCAACTTCATTGTTTTCTTTCGGTGAGACAAATAAGCGATACGATTGCGTTTGAGTCGATATCGGATTTCATTCAGAATCCGGAGATAGATCAAATGATCCTGAGAAAGGGAAGCGGCGATCAGTTGTTCCGCCATTGGCATAGTCAGTACAATCGTTTTTTTAAAAGTGAATACGCAGCATTTGAGTAAATAAATGCCCCATCATGACAAAAAGCATATGCCGATGCCACGCCTTATACGAGCGAGCTTCCACATGTCCCATACCCAAGTGACTCTTGCATTCCTCAAAGCATTGTTCGATGGGCCAACGCATGGTCGCCACCCGGTTCAGGACTTCCATTGGCGTATTATCCGGCGCATTGCAAAGGGAATCCTGTCATTGGCATAACGACGGATGTACAGCCACACGGCTTCTTTGGGCGCCAGATAGTTTACATACGGAGTGGAACTGGTGCACACCACTACACGCACGCACTTGACATCAGCCACAATCGGTCCCTTGGCTCCTTCAGCCAAAATGATGCGTTGCCACGGCAACTGTTCATCGTTCGCGTAATCGGCCACTTTGACCGGCGGAAACGAGGGCCGCGGATACTTGTATTTTCGACCTTTGGTCTTTGAAGGAGGAATGGTCATCTCTGGATACCGGGAAACACCAATTCATTGGCACGTACATCGGTGAAATAGTAGCAGCCCTCCGGTAAGGATTCCAGAAAAGCCCGATCACAACCGAAGGCCGAGTCGCAACCGACCCACCGGGATGGAAAAGTGCCGGAAGCGGCTACAGCTTGCAACATCTCCGAAGCCAACTGAT
Organism: Ferviditalea candida; assembly: GCF_035282765.1. GTDB lineage: Bacteria > Bacillota > Bacilli > Paenibacillales > KCTC-25726 > Ferviditalea > Ferviditalea candida. The sequence goes on from NZ_JAYJLD010000035.1 coordinate 22,327, forward strand.
TTTTCGTCCGAAACGTCAGGTCATCGGGGACGGCACACTGCTTTCGCAATTCGTCATAAGATTCAGAGTACCAGGACTCCGGCATATAAAGCCGCCGATCGACCAGCCCATATCCTTTGGTGCTGGAGTAACCTACAAACACGCCAGCTTGGCAGTTTTCCGTTTTACCCAGTATGCCGTAATGCTGACGAGCGACCCCCACGGAATGGGAGCCTTTCTTCGGAAAGTCGGAGCCGTCCACGTTGAGCATCCCGTCTTCTTCGCCGATGAGCGCAGCCAATTGCTGCTGATAGATATTCAGCATCTTTTCATCGTCAAAAGTTGAATTTTTGAAAAACATTTGCAGCGGACGCACACCTTCAGCACCCGTATAGCGAAGGGCTACCGACTCAATGGATTTCCGTTCCAGATCGCTGAGCAGCCCTTTGATAAAGGTATCCGCGAGCTGTTTTTGTTCGGATCGCTTATAACTGGGGCGATAGCATTCCAGATACTGCTCCAGCATGTCAGACACAATTGAACTCTCATTCTCATCAATCCCGCATTGTTCCAAGATATGCGGATCATAGTCCGGTATGGAAAGCAACATTCGGGTCCCCTCCCTGTTTTCCGCTTTGCGGACGAATAGGGGACGGGGATCGGGCATCACGCCCAACTCTTTTCGGAAACGCGGGTCTAGTACCTTAACGAAAACCGTTTTTCGGTGTCCGTGATACTTGTATGCATGCCCGGCCTTGGCAAACCCTTGGGTTTGGCCCAATGGTTGCCATCCTGCGGCTTTGTAACACGTTCCCTCGTAACGGGATCGATCGACAAAGGTTTCGACCAGGAACAGACGGGCACCGTACAGACGGAATCAATCTTCCCGAAGAAGCCGCAAAGTCCGGGACAACACATACGAAGCCAGATTCGGTACATGCACCCAGGGCAGGATAAGAAAACGATTATTGCACGCCAACCGATCCAAATGTTGTTGTTTCAAGGCCTCATCCCATCCGATAAAGCGATCTCGCACACCGACTTTCAGTGCGGCCCGGTTGTAACTGATGGAGGAGAGCGGCTGATCCTGATGCATGGCCAAGTACTTAATGCGGGGACCTTACATTTTAGTGTATCCCAGAAAATGATGCTGGCGGACCAACTGATCCCAGGTTCGTTCGAATGCTGTGCCATTGACCAACATAATGCGAATCGATTGTAAATCTTGGATGGAGATGATGTTAAGAGATTCCGATGCTGTCATTAATTTTCATTTTCTTGTCCTTTTTGGGAATTCAATGCGACGGAAACATTCCGTCCCCTTGAACCCATTGTAAAACCATTTCGCTCCTTGTTCAGTCATAACTTTCGCTATGGTACTAGTGTGATTTCTGAACTTCGCCTGTTTCCACAGGCTTTTTTTCATGACCGTATCGCTTTAAGTATAATTTTCATAAATGTGGGAATTATTTAAATGTTTAATGGATATTGTATTGTATCGTATTATTGATGCTTGCAAAATAGGAGACAAAGTCATGACTCAAAAAGAGAAGCAGTATCGATGGTTCCATTTGTCTTTAGGCACTGGCTTGTTAACCTCTGTTTTGCTTGACCATTTGTTTAAATTCCATTAATGTATCCGGCTGGAAACTCCATATTTTTCTGTTCCGCTTCGGGAAAGGTTGGCTTGGATCGATTCTTCTCATTTCTTCTTTTATTGCCAAATCGTTTGCTCACAGGAGCATAGGGAATAATGGTTTTAAAAAACTAAAGGAAAACGCGTGGTGGGGATCGATATCGAGAATTCATCCAAAATTTCTTTGCTTCAAGCCTATATAATCCTGCTTTTGGCGATTGGTATCTTGGACCATGTAATCATGATACCTTTGCTTCTGAGCGCATCCGGACGAGATGCCTGGATTTCCGTTATCGCCGTTCTATTGGTGTCGCCTGTATGGATTGGTTGTCTGTCTTACATCATTCGGGACATGCGTGGCGAAGCATTCAAGGACTGGCTTCGGCGCCATTTTGGCTCCTTCTTGGCCAGTTGCCTGATTGTCATTTACAGTTCCTTTCTCTGGATAATGGGGGCCCTTTCATTAAAAGATACAATCACCTGGGCGCTTGTCTCTTATATGCCCCAAACCCCTGTATTTGTTCTTGCGGCAGCTACATTGACAGGTTGTTTATTTGCGGCTTATGCGGGGATTTACTCAATTGCGATTGTCAGCGGAATCCTGCTGCCGTTTGTTGTCCTGCTCGGCGATCTTGTGATGACGGCCAATTTTCAATTCAAGAACTACAGATTATTGTTTCCCATGTTGGAGTATGGAACTTTACCCGTGCTCAAAGGTATTCCCTATGCGGCAGGAGGCTTTCTGGAGCTTATGATGATCACGCTGTTCCAACATCGTCTTTCAAAAAAACCGGGATTCAAAAGCCTCATGCTCGTTAGTATCCTGTTGGCCGGACTGACTTTGGGACCTTTGGTGGGGGCGATCGCTTTATTCGGACCGGATGAAGCCGCGAATCAACGATATCCCGCTTACGAACAATGGCGTATGGTCCGACTTGGAGAATATGTCGAACATGTCGATTTTTTTTCGATCTACCAGTGGCTTTCCGGAACGTTCGTTCGGGTGTCATTGTCATTATATCTCCTTGCTGAAATATGGAGAGTCAAACGAAGGCTTGTATTGATGATCTGTGCAGCCCTGCTCATGCTTGTGGCGACGACGGCTCCGATCAGCGATATGGCTTTTTTGCGTTTTCTCGAACATTTTTATTTCCCGATATTTTGCTATTTCATCGTAACCATGACCATAATTTTCGTCCTTAAAATATGGATGTCAAAACCACGGAGGAACGTATCCTGATGTTTTCCCTGTTCAAGAGGTTCCTGAACAAGTCAAGCGCTTATGACCTTCAATCGAAACCCCAATCAAATACAGATACAGAATCGTCTCTTCTTAATGAAAATTCGCTGATCGAAAATTTTCGAAGATGTTCCGATGTGAAACATCACAGGTTCAAGTTGAACGCAATGGATGAACAATCCGCGGTTCTGATGTTGTATTGCGAGGGATTAAGCGACAGCCAACAATTCATTCATGAAATCGCAGTCCCCCGTCTCAACGAATTTTATAAGGTTAACGGCTTTGCATCAGCCGAAGCTTTTGTGTCCTCCAGTCAATTGCAACTCGAGACACTGCCTGTTGAAACATGGAGACGGGAAGCTGTGAAGCATATTTTTGAAGGGAAGCTGCTCCTGTACATTCCAGCATTTCATACTATATTTTCGCTCGATATTTCCAAGAAGCCCGCACGAAAACCGGAGCAATCGAACATCGAAGTCAGCATTCGCGGCGCAAAGGACGGTTTCGTGGAAGAGCTGGCAACCAACGCGGGGCTCATCCGCAAACGGGTGAAGTCATCCAGCATGGCCTATGAAACCAGGACGGTCGGCGTCCGAACGCAAACCGCAATCGGCATTTTCTACTTGTACGACATCGTCGATCCCCAAATTGTCGCCGATATCCATCAAAAACTGGACAACATCCAAATTGATGGCATTTTCAGCGCAACTCAACTGGAAGAAATGATGTCCCCCACACGAGCATTGTTCCCCTTGATGGCATATACGGGAAGACCGGACTTTACCGTAAATTGCATCATGAACGGAAGGGTCGCCATTATCGTAGACGGAACTCCGGCTGCTTTAATTGTGCCCGCCAACCTGTTTTTGCTGGTCAAGACTCCGGAGGATATCCATTTTACCGCTTTGTCGGCAACATTCGGCCAAGCGCTTCGTTTGCTCGGGCTTGTGATATCACTGATCCTTCCGGCATTTTGGGTGGCGATATTGGGTTATCACCAAGAGCAGCTCCCTTATTTTTTGCTTGCCACAATCGGTGTCAATCGTTTGGGCATACCACTCGATATTGCGGGAGAAATATTTCTTGCGCTTCTTTTCCTTGAAATATTGCGGGAAGCCGGAACGCGATTGCCTTCGGCAGTCGGTTCCACCATTACCGTCGTCGGGGGGTTGATCATAGGAGACGCCGCGATTCGGGCGGGTTTTCTATCGCCGAGTATTGTCGTCATAGGCGCGATTACGCACGTGTTCGGTGCAACCTTATCCAGTCAGGCATTGGCCGGGACGATAAGTATTCTAAGATTTTTTATGTTCTTCCTTGCGGCCATCTTGGGTATTTATGGTTTTTTTCTTGGGTTATTTATCTTAATTACCCATTTATCCACATTGCGATCTTGCGGCATACCGTATCTCGCACCGATTTCGCCGCCTTTTAAAGATTTTGCGAATGCCCTTCTTCGTTTACCCTGGAATTGGAAAAAGAAGCGGCCGGAAATGCTGAATCCTCAAGATCCACGCAATCAAGGAGAACAACCATGAAGGCAACAAAATGGATTTCAATCTTGCTCCTTGTCCTGCCCCTCACGGGATGCTGGAGCAAATACGAAGCGCAAAACATCAATTATGCAACCGCTGTCGGCGTCGATTATGAGAAGGGAAAATATACGCTTTATGTGCAAATGCTTGATTTTTCAACCGTAGCGAAAATGGAAGGACAGCAAAAGTCCGAGGAAGTGCCGGTTTGGCTCGGCAAAGGCAGCGGCATTTCTTTCACCGATGCGGCAAACGACTTGTATAGCACCTCCCAACAGCGCGTTTCATGGGGGCAAGTTTCAGCCATGGTATTTAGTGAAAGGTTGCTGGAAAAACAGAAAATCCATGAAGTATTGGAACTCTTCAACCGTTACCGGGAGTTTCGTTATCTGCCTTGGTTATTCAGCACCCAAGATTCACTGGATGAGATTTTAACAGCAACGCCCTTTTTCAAATTATCCCCAAAAGCATCGATTCTGCATAATCCGGAGCAAAATTATCGCCAGCGATCCATTCTACCCCCGGTCAGATTGTATCAGTTCGTTCAATTTTCCAATGAAAAAGCGAAACTTGGCTATATTCCTGAATTGGGCATCAACAAAAAACAGTGGAAAGAAAATCAAAAACCGCACGAATTGCTTGAATACAGAGGGATTCAGTTGTATGACCACAATAAATACTATGGACGTATGACAATGCCTGATCTGAAAGGTTTGCCCTGGATGAATCAACAAACCGTACGGCTGCCCTTATCTTTATTTAAAGATGGCAAACTCGCGGCGGTTCTGGTTGCGGAAAAGCCCAAAGTAAAGATCACACCGACAGTCCGGAATGAAAAAGCCTATTTTGATGTCACTGTCAACATTCGTGCGGGCATTAATGAACTGCATCAGCATTTGAGCAACCAAGAAATAACAAAAATGGCGCAAAGAGAAATCGAAGCCCAAATCGAAAAAACGTTCAAAATCGCCTACGGCAAAAAAATCGACATCTATGATCTCGGAGAATCGTTGTATCGGAAAGACCCCGCGGCTTGGAGTCACATTGCGGGACACAACCAGTTTATACTCAATGAAAATTCCTTGCTTCATCTCAATGTTAAGGTAAAAGTTATTTATCCGGGAAGATATAAATCCGGGGTTATCAATTAAAAAAACGAAACAAATGGCTTTATTATCTACCGTACTGCCTGCCCGGCAAATTGCGATGACCGCCAAGTCAACGGGGAACACTGATTATTTGAAATCAAGCATATTCCATAACTTGATCCGGCCTTAATTCATCTTGAATCAATTCGCATAGCGCATTCGCCAAAATATGGCCAGCGGTTTTGGGCGCGACAAGTCCCGGCAGGCTTGGCGCCAACAATGCTTTGATCCCCCTTTTTTCAGCAAAACGAAAATCGGTCCCGCCAGGCTTTGAAGCCAGATCAATGATGATGGCCCGATGTGAAATACGCGTTATCACGTGAGCGGCAAGAATGATGTCTGGTACTGTATTGAAAATCATGTCTGTATCCAATACTTCATCGTTTAAATCTTTTGTAAAGAACGGCTGGAAATTCATTGCCGACGCTCGGGCAAATTGATCCGGTTTCTGTACCCCCACTTTGACCTGAGCTCCCAATCTTTGAAGCATGCCGGCCAAAGTAAGACCGGTTCTGCCGAAACCCAATACCATGCAACGAGAGCCATGTATCGTGATATCGGTATTTTGTATCGCCATCATGATTGCGCCTTCCGCCGTGGGAATAGAATTGTAAATAGCGACATCATCTCGATTAAAAAGTTCTACGAGATCGATCCCGTGGTTTCGACATAAATTCTTCAAATATGGCTTTGCTGCCCCTGTATAAATTTTTGCGTGTTTGGGCAACCAATCCATACATACATTATCCAGTACAAGCGTGTCGGTCGAATAGGAAGACTCGACACGTCCATCTTCATCTGTACCAACAACCGGCAATATCAGCACATCTGCTTTCCGAAGAACTTCTTTGGCAAGTTTCGCCATGGAAACACCATTGAAACGATCATGAATTTGTTCAAACCCGATTAGAACGACGTTCGCGTCCCATTCAACGAACCTCAGGATCATTTCGAGATGCCGTGTATCTCCCCCAAGGAATGCTACTTGTAATCCTTTGAGCAAAAATTTCTCCTTCTTTCTCCAATTATTTTTCTATTGTTTCCTCCTGACTGGTCAATTTGCTCCATCGATTGAAATCATCTTTAAAAGTGCATCAACCCCCTTCATGCCAGGGCGAATCCCGAGGGACTCCGCCTCAAAAGTGACCGATTCCAAGGGCGCCTCGAGCAATTGTTCAAGTGTACGAACTCCAATTGCACGTCCTGCAATAATATGGCGATCTTTCAATTTCTGATTTAAGAATTGAACATCCAAAGCGCCGCACATGATATATCCTTTGTTGGCGGTTATCGCAAGAAGTGTCGTTTCCGGCAATCTGACTTCAATACCTATTACTTTCCGACCTTCAATTTCAATCGGTTTCAACAACACCATCACTTAGCAACTCCTTTTTTTCACACTATATGTTGGGTATAATTTTTGTGCCCATGGACATATGCCTATTTTCCATCCTTTTATACCGCAATCGGCCATTTTTTGATGGAAAATGCCTCGTTGAATGAAGAAAACCACCGGATTACTACCGGTGGTCAGAATTACGCGTATGCAAAATACAACGCTGTTCCAATTGGTCGCATACATCTTCATACACACTTTGGGCGGGTGCTTCGGACACCATATGTCTTGCCAGAAAATCATACCAGAATTGATCGAATGACATCGATATACCGTTTCCATATAGTGAACGGAGGGTTACATATCGGTCCCAAAGTCTTTTGCGGTATATCTCCAATTCATTACTTCGCTCCACGTGGGCTCGCCTTTAAGCCGCACTGCCATCTGTGGGGTTTTCTGTCGTTTTTGCTCTTTCTTCGAAAAGTTTTTGAAAATATTTCGTTCTTTCCACGTGATAGGCCCTTAATTGATCGTGATATTGAGTCATTTTCATATGCCAATCACACATTTGCTTGACATAAGCAGATTGATCATGAGTATACATTGGCATGGCATGTTGAATAAAACTGTACATTTGATCCCTCCCAGTAATTGTAGGTATTTAACTTACAGCAACAGTCTATGACGATAAACCCGAAGAGGATAGCGGCGCTTACCCAGTTTTATTATTTTTTTATGGGTGATTGTCCAAGATTTATCTGGACATTTTATTAAACAATGAGCAAATCAGGTACATACCTCGACAATTCCACAGCCTGCCCCAAAACATCTGGAACAGGCTGCTGATCAACGTGTGACTTAATGAAACTGAATGTCAATTCGTTTTTTCGCGTGTGGTTCCGCTTTGGGCATATGAATTTCGAGAATCCCGTTTTTATAGCTGGCGGTAACGCCTTCGTTTTTAACATGAGCGGGCAGCGTCACCAGTCGTTGAAAACGACCGCTAAATCGTTCTTTTCGGTGCATTTGTTCATTTTCCACATTGGTGGTGCCCTGGAATACGCCTCCAATTTCCAATCGATCCTCGTTCACATCGATATGAATGTCTTCCTTCTTCTCCAGGCCAGGTATTTCACATGTTGCTACGACTTCTTTTTCCGTTTCATATACATCCATGCGCGGTAGATTGTTCTCCGCTCGAAGGAAAGATGGAAACTCATTAAAAAAGCGATCGAAATCTCTTTTCCAATGCTCCAAATGGCGAAACGGTTCGTAAGGAATCATGACCATGATTCAACCTCCTCATTTTTCATTATGCATCTTTCCTTATTTTGTGATTACATCTGTTTTTTATGCAAAAAAATTTACCAGCAACAATTATGCTTAAGCTTAATTTAGGCTGGTGTTTAATTTACCACGGAATAGGCGTTTGCCGTGCTTTACTATGATTGGAGACCATAGATTGTTGCTGTAATGGCAAATAACTGTTTTTGCTAATCTAAAAGTGTACCACTTACATAGCGCGCGCTAATGTAAAAGTTGACCACCCCGATCAAATTCCCTGTTATGCTGAATCTAGATCAGCAGCCAGGGGGAAAGGGCATGTACAGTATGGTAGACAAAGAGTATGTGCGAAAGAAACATTACGTCGACGGGTGGTCCATACGGCGGCTGAGCACACAACTGAAAATCGCAAGACAAACGGTACGAAAGCTGTTGGCGGACGCAGAGATTCCGACCTACACACGACAGCAAGAACGCGCTTGCCCGGTCATGGATCCATACCGGGCAGTGATCGAGGCGTGGCTGGAAGAGGATCAAATAGCGCCAGCGAAACAGCGACATACGGCTGCCAGAATCTACGAGCGCCTTACGGAAGAGCACGAGTTCACCGGCGGTGAATCGACGGTGCGCCACTACATGCGCAAGCTCCGAGCAACACAAGCGGAGTGCTATCTCAAGCTGGAAGCGAATCCGGGCGAACAGATGCAGATTGACTTTGGTCATGCGGAAGTCGATCTGAACGGTGAGCGAACGAAGGTGTGCCTGTTTTGCATGCGCTTCAAGTTCAGCCTCGTCCCGTTTGTGATCGCCTTTCCCACAGAGCGTCTGGAAGCCTTCCTGGAAGGCCACGTGCGAGGGTTTGCCTACTTTGGCGGCGTCCCCCAAGAGGGATTGTACGACAACGCTTCGACACAGGTTGTAAAGGTGCTCGCCGGGCCTGAACGGGAGGAGCATGCCTGGTTCTCCAGCTTGCGCGCCCACTATCTGTTTGACAGCCATTTCTGTCAGCCGGCTCGCGGCAACGAGAAGGGCACCGTCGAGTCTCTCGTGAAATATGTTCGCAGTCGGGCACTCGTGCCGGTTCCCACGTTTGCTTCATGGGACGAGCTTAATGAACATTTGCTCCGTTGGTGCGATCGGGAACGCACCAAACACGCCGAAGCTTGGGAAACCGAGCAGGCGGCTCTGCGGAAGCTTCCGTCAACGACGTTCTCTTCCGCGCGCCCTGTGCCGGTCAAGGTGAACAGCTACGCATTGGCGACGGTCGATCGAAATCAATACTCCGTCCCCTGTCAGTACACGGGACAGATGATCATGGCCAAGGCCTATGTCGATCGGATCGACTTGATCGTCGGCAGCGCGGTGGTGGCAACGCATGCGCGATGCTATCGGCGTGGCGAGGTGCGGATGGAGATCGGTCACTATCTGACAGCGCTGGAGCGCAAGCCCCATGCGGTCACGAACGCCGCGGTCGTCAGACAACTGCCGCCCATATTCGGCCAATTGCGAACCTACATGACGCAGGCCCACAGCCGCGGGTACAAGGATTTTCTGCTCGTGCTGCTGCTCCTCCGTGAGCATTCCCTCTCGGAACTGACGACGGCGCTGGAATCGATGGATCTCGCGGAAATCACGGCATCGACCGTTCAGCAACGATTGGAACCAACAATCGCTCCCGTGCACGATGCGCATCAGATCGTCACGACATCCGCTCATGCGGCGCAGTACGATCAACTTTTGCAGGAGGTGGGATAATGACATCGGCTGTCATCCAGGCGCGTATCGACATCGCGTGCGGTCAGCTCCGTATGCCGAGTCTCCTTCGGCATTACCCGGAACTCTTACGGGATACGCTCGAGCAGAATGCCGACCATCTTCAATTTCTGGCCACCTGCCTGGAACACGAAGTGAGCAAGAAGCAAGAACAGAAGCAGCTGCATCTTCTGCGTCAAGCCAAGTTCCCAAAGCCCAAGACGCTGCAGGAGTTTGAATTCGCCCACATTCCGAAGCTGCCCAAACTGAAGGTGGAGCAGCTCGTGCAGGGAACGTTCATCCCAAGGCGTGAGAACGTCATATGCATCGGTCGGCCTGGCACGGGCAAGAGCCACATTGCAACCGCCATCGGAATGGGCGTCATGCTCGAAGGTTACCGCGTTCGCTTCACGCCCGTGATGCAGCTGGTTCAAGAACTCCAACTGGCGCAGTCCGAGTACCGTCTGCCTCGGTATCTGAAGAGCTGGAACAAGTACGATCTTGTGATCCTCGACGAGCTCGGCTATGTACCGCTTGGCGAAGGCGGCAAGCTACTCTTTCAATTCATCTCTCATCGCTATGAGCAGGGCAGCCTTATCATCACCTCCAACCTGGAATTCTCTCGATGGGTGGATGTATTTGGCGATCCTGCACTGACCACAGCTTTACTGGATCGTCTAACCCATCACTCGCACATCCTCCTCTTTGACGGCGATTCCTATCGATTCCGTCAAACGTTGGAAGGGCGCGGCGGAAAGGAGAGTCTTTCATGAATAAGAGCGAAACGAGAACAGAGCAATTGCGGACGGGAATCGCAGAGATGGAAGCGGCCATTGATCGTCTGCGCGATGAAATTCAGCGCCTGCAGACCGAACGCGATGCACTGGAACAGGGAAATCTGGAACTGTATCGCAAGCTGACCTCTGTTGATTTTTAATGTGCAAGACTGGCGCAACCGCCTCACGCCACCGGCACCCTCGGGTGCCTATCTTTACCGCCAAGGTGGTCAACTTTTAGGTTAGCGAGGTGGTCAACTTTTTGATTGACAAATACAAATAACCACTCATAAAACAATATAAAGAGGGGGGAGTTGGTCAATGACCCCATTTATCAGAAATGCTTATGTATTCCGAAGTCAAATGGAACTTATTGTGAAACCATTTTAAATTACAAGTAAAACCTTGGGAGGAAGGTGAGCATTTAGCCGTTTTTGACATAATTATTTAATGTCACCCTTTCTTTAAACCGCCTTTATGGGCGGTTTTTTTTAATTTCATTTTTCGGGAAAAATTCATGTGAAAAAATCACATTCAGAAACAGTAAACCTTTTGATCCATTCATAATAATATATGGGTATAGCACTTTAAGAAGGTGACATTATGGCTGTTGTGAAAGTTAGGGAAAACGATGTTGCACTATTGGCCAGATTGCTCCGGGCCGAAGCGGAAGGAGAAGGAGAATACGGCATGCTGCTTGTCGGTAATGTGGGTATAAACCGGATCAGAGCGAATTGCTCCGATTTTAAAGGATTGCGTACCATTTCACATATGGTATTTCAACCGCATGCTTTTGAAGCTGTTTTACATGGATACTTTTACCAAAAAACAAGAGAACGAGAGAAACGCCTCGCTCGCAGGTGCATTAATGGAGAAAGGCATTGGCCTGCAAAATTTAGTTTGTGGTATTTTCGACCAAGGGGCGACTGTCCTTCAACTTGGTACAATCAGCCTCACGTAGGACGATATAAACTTCACTGTTTTTATGAACCGACAGCGGAAACTTGCGAACATGTTTATAATACCTATTAGTCTGTTGTTAAATCTATCTCTGTTAATGAAAGCATCCTTTATAAGCTCTTGCAATGTACGGGGGGAACTACAACAATGGGGAAAATATACGTGCTGCTTGTTCGGTTATACGCTATGAAGAGGGACGCTTCAGTAAATCTTCCATGCGCAAAAAGAATGGAGTCTATAAGATACCGATCGAATTGCCCCATTAGCTCCCGCGCTATGTTGGAACTGTACAAAACATCATAATTCCAACGATAACTTCTTAGATCATAGTTCTAAGGACCCATTTCAACAATTTCCTCATCAGTGACCATCACTTTTTGTGCAACATTCCTTTGTTGTATAGATAAATATGGACTCCCTCTTCCAAACAACGTACTGATATTTGTCTATTGAAGGAAAATAGTTCCAAGTTTGCTTGTGCAATTTTCAATCAAGCTACGGCAGTTTTTGATTGCGATGCAATTGTAAATTTATTCTACTCCTATCGTTTTGACGCTTCGCAATATGCCTCTTGAAAACGAAAAAAATAAATGGAAAATCTGCGCATTTATCACCAACTTAACCTTCGACCTCTATAGGTTCTCAAATCCTATTCAAACTGATGCAGTAAATTTGATGTTAAAAAAACTCCAACAGGAGGTAATTGTTTGGAATATTGGTAAGGCGCAACTTTACCACTGATCGAATATTCATTCAGATTTATATCAGTTGTGGCAATCCAAGTTCCACGCTCACCCGCTTGTAAGGAAGGGGGGTTCATTACGAGATTTCCACTTAACACAAAATGGCGAATGCGAATGGGTGGATCATCGTATATGGTTAAATTGCCTAAGTATGTGGCATAAGTCGAATCAAATGTAATTTGCTTGTTGACTTCATTCCAATATCCTTGAATTGGAATCGGAATACCGCGAAAATTGATTGTACCAACCACTTCATATCCTATGATGGAATTTATGATGAGTTGACCCCATACGATCGGTTTGCCACCTATAGTAACATGGATCGCCCATTTTGATGGGAATGGCACACTCAAAACAGATGCCTTCGCAGTTTGCAAAACAGATCTCTCCTCATGTTAAAAAAATTTTCTGAAAAATTTTGAATTGAATAATTGATGTAGTATATGCAGCACATGCAGGAAGGTCCAATAAAAAAAGATAATGCAATTTATTTTTCGAAAAATTTTGTGATAGGTTCTGAGGCCCACACAATATCTTTAAGGAAGCGCACTCACCGCCATATCATTGCAAATGTTAGGGCCAACGGATACGTTGTACTGGATGCTACGAGTCCAAACATATATGGTCTATATTTGTTCTTCGTTCGTCTCCCACTGGATATAGCCAACCAGATCAGTCAAGAATAAAGTCCCTTTTGCAAAATAATTTTGCTGCGACGATTGAAAAGAGGTGAACAGTATGAGTCTAGACCCGAAAGAGGTAATCACCCTCTGGCAAGGGACAATCGTATTATATGATTTAATTATAGGAAGACAACACGAATCAAATTCCCCACCTCCATGATCTTCAAGATTCATTATTCAAAGTCTTTACAAACTGAATCACATTTGCCAGACAACAACTGCCTTGAGGATTATGGACTTCACAGCCGCATCGTCCGGCTTTAATGTGCATTTGTATCCGTTCAATCGCGTCTCGTGTTTGACCTGCTTTCAATCGGCTGCGTGTCCAACCGAAACAATAACAAACCGGTGTATGTTCTGATTCATTCTTTTGATATACCGGCACCTTGATGTCATCTTGACGAAAAACGTTTCGTTCATTAAAATAAACCACCGTACATTCGGATGTGCCGCAAAAGAAATAGGACAGACTGGTTTCCAACTGTTCCAGAGCATGCGGAACAAGCAGACTCTTTAATGTCAAGAGACCTACCGATTTGCCTCGCGACTTGCACTCCGGGCAATGTTCCGCAGAACGATTGGTATTGCTCACTTCGCAACATTCAGACATATGCATCCCTCCAAAAATCAGTTTTGATGAATAAGCACCATCCGGCTTTCATTGATTGATCATATTTCCCCTATAATTTCTCCGGTTTTGGAAATATCATATCCGCCCAAACCTTTTACTTCATCCCGAAACTCGGCAGATCGGATGACCGGCAGCAATGTCTGAAAATTTGATTTCTCCAAATCGTCCTTGTAAAAGACGAGATCATACCGCTCTTTCTTTAGAGGCACAAACTCTACTCCCGGAACCTGCAACGCCGCCTTTTCTGTTCCCAATCCGACGTCCGCAATTCCCCTGGCCACAGCGCTTGCCACCGCGATATGGCTCATTTCCTCATTCCCGTACCCTTTCATTAATCTGGAATCCAAATTTAAGTTTCGCAATTGTTCATCCAGGAGCACCCTGGTACCGGATCCTTTTTCCCGGTTTACGAAAGTTATATTTTCATCCATCAGGTCTTTCCAATCTCTAATGTCTTTTGGATTGCCGGGAGAAACATAAAATCCTTGGGTACGGTAAACCAAGTTCACGATAACAGCACGTTGCCCGGGCAATAAGCGCCTTACGTAAGGAATATTATATTCTTCAGTTTCACCGTCCCAAAGGTGGGTGGCCGTTACATTCGCTGTTCC